>JAOZMN010000068.1 GCA_029934265.1 Bacteroidales bacterium | reverse complement strand
TTTGTATTTACGGTTCTGAAATTCGTTGAAACACGAGGTGTATTTATTGCTTGGTCGTAAAACAGTTTTACCGTAAAAGTGTCATTAAGTTCGTATTCGGCGGTAAAGTTTATTGTGGTATTTTTTCCTCCTTTTTGAAGTTCGATATTATCTTCGGCAATTCGGCGAACAATAACAAGGTCGTCCCGGAAAGCAAAATCCAAACGTAAAAGAAGCGGACTTTCAAACTTTTTGGGCGAACCGCCTATCATCAAATTTATTGGAAGTTTCGGAATTGTATAGCCTACACCGACAACATATTCTTTGTTGTGCGATTCAAAAATTTGATTGTTTGCAAAACTGAGTGCAATGGTTCGAGTTTTTTTGTATTCAAATTTCGTGTTCAATTTATTTTTCCATTTCATGTCGATACCGAAAAGCGGAATAAATTTTTCGTCTATTGTAATGCCTTCCATTTCCCATTCGGGAATAAACATTCCTGTAAGTTCCTCTCTTATAAAACTTAATCCTGATTCTGCATTAAAATCATAACTTAAATTCGATTGATAATTACTTACGGAATAATTGGAACGATAACCGTGATTTATAATTATTTTCGAGAAATATTTTTTAATAAACGGTATTCTTGTAAGTCCGTCGTATTTTGCACGCCAATTCGGCATGGGGATTTTCGGAAACGGTGAAGTTGAAATTCCGGAAGCGGATTGTTTGGAATAAGCGGCAATAAATGCAGGTGTTAAAACCTCCTGCGATGTGGAGCTGTAACCGTTCGGAAAACCGTCTTTGGCAATTTCTCCTGTTTCCAAATCTACAATGTTTGGTGCTGTTGCATCATAAACAACTCTTGGTATTCGAGTTCTTTTGGCAGCCATTCTGTTTGCAATTACAAGTCTGTTTTCCATAAAAGCGTTAAAAGCCGCCGATTCGTAGGTTTTCATGTTTATATCTCCGAAAGCTGTTTGCATTGAGAAAAAAGATGTAGAAAAACTGCTTTGTTGATATTGTTTGTTCCTTGCTTCAAATACTCCGTTTTCTTCAATCCAAAATTCATTAAATTGAGTTATTGTATTTCGCTCTGCCGAAACGTCTATGCGTAAACCTTTTATTGGTTCAACAACTGCTTTGGCTCTTATACTTACGTCTTTTGCCATGTTCACTCCGGCAAGAATTAAAGAGTCGCCGGAAAGCCAGCCGCTTGTTGCCGCTTTGTATGCGTAGTCAGGGTCTTGTTTTCCGAGAAGGAAACCTGCACCCGGAGCGTCCCATCTGTTGTCGAAACCCAGAAAACGACTGCTTGGTAAAAATCCCGGTACGGAAGTTCCGTTGTTTTCAACGTATTGAAGTGAAACATTACGTACCGACATCAAACTATATACTACAAAGTTAGTTATAGTTATCGGAATTGATTTTTTTGCTTCTTTTTTCCCGGTAACTTCAACACTTGAACCCGGAGCATCGGCATCGGGAATGAATTTTACTTTATTTTCATCAATAACTTTGGTTTCGCCTTTTACAACTCTGCCTTTATCATTTTTTATGACAAGTTTAATGCTTTCTTTTGTCTTAAGATTATGAGTAATAGTTTTGGCTCTTCCTTTTTTCAGATTAACATTTTCTTTTTTGAATTTAACATCTTTAAATTCTTTTTTCTTTTTTCTTTTACTGAAACTTTGGTCAACTTTTTTTAGATATTTTACTTTTTTGTATAATCTGCCAAGCTGAAAGCGAGGCGAAATTTCAATACGCTGACTGTTCATAATATTATTACCGAGCAGGTATTCTTCCGTTCCGTCGTCCAATAAGGTTTTAGGACCGAGTTCCCAATCGTATCTTGCACCGTATTTTACATCTAAAGAAGTCCAATCCATTCCGGGAAGTTTATTTACCGGAACTCGCCAAGCTGTGCGTATTTCTTGATTAAATTTCGTGGAACGTCCGAAATCGGCAAGGTTTCGCCAAATTGTATCTCTTTTTTCTTGCCAATCATCTTCTCCTTTGTCTATACTTCCGTAAGGCTCATCGACCCAAGCACTGTTTGTAGCGGAATAATCTATTGTTATTCCTCTGGACAGCTTGTATTTTACGTCGTAAGAACGTTGCCAAGTAAATTGTTTGTCGAAATTAGGTTTTATCAAAACATCGGGATTGTCGATATTTCTTAGTTCAATTTCATTGTAAGATTTGTTCAAGTCGTTGCGAAATGCGACAAGTACCGGTGTATAATAAAAATTAATATCACGAACTATTTTTAGCGGTTTGCTTCTTAATAATTTTGATTTAATTTTTTTCAAAGGCTGAATGCTTTTGGGAGTATTATTGAAATTATAAGCAATTCCGCAGGAATGTTGGCGGAGAAGATTATGGTCTGTATTTATATTTCTGATAAAAACTTCGTTGTATCCGTAGCTTGCCGTGAAATTTGATATATGATAAAATGGTTTCTTTTTAAGACCAAGCATTGCTTTGGCTTGACGTGCTTTTTGTGCGTTACGCATTTTTTCCATATCGTCACGTTTATTTCCGCTTTTATTTCCGACTGCCGCTATTTTCTTCTGTTTTACAGGGTTGATTTTTATATTAGTGAAATTTATACTTTTTCTTTTAATATAATCTTGTGAAATATGTTTGATTGAGTCTCTTTCTTGTCGTGATAAGGTGGGGTCGGAAAGTGTTGTCGAAAATAAAATATCAGGGTCGAGCGGATTGTATTGCGGGTTACTGAAATCTTCCGAGTAGCTTGCATATACAGGCAAACGTACTCCGAAATGTTTAGGGAAAAATTTTCCGAGTTCCATATTTGCAGAGGCATCGTAACCGTAGTCGGTAGATTGCTGTCGCTCGCTTATTTTTTTCTCGATACTTCCGAATCCCGGCGTGCTGATACTTCCGGCAAGGGCAACGGTTGCAAAATCGGCAAGTTTTGTGGAAACTCTTCCTTGTGCAGCCCAACCTCCGCTTTCGTTAAACTCCGTAAGTCGCAATTCATTCATCCAAACTTCAACGGATTTTTGCATTCCGTCATCGTTTTCGACATAATTTGTTTCCTTGCTTCGGTTTCGGATACCTATCATTATTGTACGGACATTGCTCAAATTGGGATTTCCGACAATGGCAACTCTTTTTCCGTCTATAATATCGAAATATTCGGAAGTTATTTGTAAATCGGAGCCGGCTTTTCGCATTTTGCTGTTACGCCTTTGTTTTATTGTCTGAAAAATTTCAAATTCTATATCAAGCATATTTTCCGGTATCCAGACTTCCCTTTTATCATCTTCATTATTAATATCATAATATCCCGGTTCTGTAATTTTTAACGGAATTTCGTATTCGTAATAATTTTCACGATAATCGGAACCTAATCTTATAAAAGCACATACATCATCGTCATCAAGATTTTCTTCCGGCAAGGCTTCGGCGTGTATGTACATTTGAAGTTTTTTGAATTGTCTTACGTCTATACTTATATTTTTGTATGCAGAACGAGCATCACCCTCGTCAAGATTTTGAACTTTGAGAACTATTGCTTGTTCGTTTAACTCTCTGAGTTGAGGCTCGTTGGGAGAAATTTCTCGTGTTACGTCCGGAGGTAAAACATAATTTACAGGCTCTCGACTTGCATTTTCTTCGATATTTACAGCCGAAACATCAAAAGCGGCATCTGTAATTTCGGGAGTTGTAGCAGCTTCTCCGCCTTCGAGCATCGAGTTTTTATATTTTCGCCATTCACCTCTTACTAAGTCCATTTCTGCAAAACGAAGTACAATTTCTTTGTCCCAGCCTTTCATAAACATTCTTACAAAACGAATAGATTTAAAATCTTCTATTTGTCCGATTTTTTCGTCGTATTCTTCAATAGGGACTTTGAATTGATACCATTTTACATTAACGGTTTCGTCGTTTTTAAGTTTCGTTTCGGCTTCCATTATATTTGTGATATAATTTTTTCCGACTTCCATTTCTTCCGGCGAAATATGAACTCTATATTGAAAATATGCTTCTGTTTCGTTAAGGGTATAATCTCTGTTGATATCTTCCATATCGGGAAGTTGTTGTGAAGCGGTTGCTGTTTGTGAGCCTGTAGTCGGAATTGCCGAATTATTTTCGGTGTTGTTGTATTTTTTGTATCTTTCTAAAATTCCTGCTTTTGAATTATCGTAAGCGGGGTCTTTAAAAAACATATAATCATCGTTTGACGGGTCATTTAAGGCATCTGTATATGCTTTTGAATTTTCTCCGTAGAGATTTGCAAGCCGACGGAGGTAATTTCCGAAAAAAGTTCTTTCATCGACATCGTTCAATCCGTCAAAACCGACATCTTGAAATTGTCGTGCATTTGCGGGTTCGTTTGCAAATCCGTCCGTAATTCTCGGCAACATCGGGACACGTCCCCAAGCAGTGGAATCTACATCTTCAGGAGTAGAAGACTTCGGGAAACCGTTCTCAAAAGATTGCCGGGAATCTCTTAAAATATCTTCTGAAATATTACCCAAGTTAAAATATAAATCGCCACCGAGACGTGTGCTGTCATATACAAAAGGGTCGAGCATCCAAAATTCGATAAATTCGATATTTGCCTCTTCAAAATCATTAGTTACAATATCACGCATCATACCGCCCCAGCGAGATTGAGGGTCATTAAGGTTTCCGTTTTCATCGACACCTGCAGAAATATTCGTAGATTCGACATCATAATTATAAGGTCCTTTTTCAGCCGGATAAAATGCCAAATTCAGTACCGAAAGTACCGGCGGAATACCGTTTACAGGGTCTCTGTTCGGGAAAATTTCTTTTTCATAAATTTCCCTGACAAGGTGATTTGATTGGTCGTCCTCCGTCAAATTTGAAGGTGTGGAACTTGTATTTCGTAAAAAATCAGAATTAATAGCGTACCAAGCAATTTTTGCACGGTTATAACCATAAGGAAGTGAGTCGATTACGTTTGCTTCCGGAAATAAATTCGGTTGATATTGAGGAGTACTTGCCAATCGCCAAGCGTTCGGGGCTTTCAGGTCGATAGTTGTTTTTGTTCCTTCGAAATCATCAATAAAAGAAAATCCGTTTTTGCCAACTACTTTGGGGTGTCCGGGAATAAATTGAGCAAATTCGCCGGCAAAATCAAACGAAGATTTTTCTTTGGTTTCAATAAGTGGAATTTTATCGACAAGTTTTGTCAGAAAATCGACTTCCGTATTGTAATTCGCATCTAACCCCCAGATAGTGTTGGATATAGGTTCGCTTCCTATGGAAACTTTATTTGTCATCGGTTTTTCGTTAAGATGCAAAAGAGTACCTCCGAGATTGAAATTTTCCGAAAAACGGTAGTCGAGATGTGTTCCGAAAAGCGTTTTCGTACCGACATTAAACATTGATTGATTTTCGAGAGATATTTTTATCGGCGTACCGGATTCCAATAAGCTGTGATTTAATATCGTAACCGAACCCATATTATAATCAACCGTATAATCTTGATTTTCAACCAATTCTTGTCCGCCGGCAGTTACCGTTACCGAACCTTCGGGAACGTTCATTGCATTCAGACTGATTTCTGAACCGCTGGAAGAACGATATGAGCCTTCAATATAAAATTTATTTTTTTCGGCAGCTTGTGCCGCTCTGCTTTTGGTTTCGGTATAAAGTTCTTCAAATACGTATTGGTCGGCAATTCTGTTAAGTTCCGGATTGTCGGTATTTCCGGTTATTGCTTTTCTCATATCTTCACCGAAAGGTTCAAGTACGGGGAAGTAAATACGTCCGTTTGAGGAATTTATGGTAACTTTATCTATAAAATCGAAAAAACCATCGGCTCCGGGTTCGTTTTGCTTGTTCAAATTATCCAAACCAAGCACCGAAAGTAAAATTTTACCGTTAATTTTTCCTTCCGGAACGTAATTTATAGATGAGCCGGTTTTATCGTTCCGATACATTATTTCCAGTTTAAAATCTTCCGGATTTACTTGATAAGCTCCCATCGAATAGACATTTTTCATCATCAAATCCCAAGTCGGCATTTTTGTAGATAAAGTGGTAGCTTTAAGCATTTTAAGAACAAGAGTTTGTGGCGGACTGATATTATCGGTGGAAAATTCTCCGACTTTATATTTTTTTCCGCCGGAAGTATATTCAAAAGCTACGGCAAGTACTTCGTCAGCATTTAAAGCGGAACGTAAAGAAATATAACCCAAAGACGGACTGTATGTAAATTCGTTCGCAGAAAGCAAACGTGCATTTTGAACCTTCTCAAACTCCCTGCCCGGCTCCATAACTCCGTTAAGCACGGAAGTTACATTATTTATATCACGGATTCCGCTGTATGTACTTCGCACCAATTCATAAAGTTTATTAGAATTATTATCAGGATATAATCCTTTACCGGTAAGGGTTTCGGAATAAATATCTTTTGTTGCGGATTCGCCCAAATCAATAAAAGATACTATATTTCTGGCATTTTCGAAATTTCCGCTTCTGTTTGTTACCCAAACTTCTACTCTTGTAATATTTATCGGTGAATAAATTATCGGTAGTCTTTTAAGGGCATCGTTATAGTGGTCTCTAAAATAATGCGACAGGAAAAAGTGCCTGTTTTCTTCGTAATCATCGGCAGTAATTTTGTAATCGGTAACCATTGCTCCGCCTTCGACTTCGATAGTACTCATTTCGCCTTTTTGTTGCGAAACTACGCTTGTAATGTATAGTTTACCGAATTTTAACTCGGTCTTAAAACCAAACAGGCTTTGACTTCCGGTAATAAGACTTCCGTTTAAGGGCATATTTACGTTTCCGGCTTCTATTTTTTGGATAATTTCGTCTTCATCGCCTTCGTATCCGAGTTTTGTTTGATTTTCAAAATCGAAAGTTGCTTCGGTATCGTAGTTAATACCGAGTTTCATTTTGTCTCCGATTTGTCCGGTAACACCCATTTTTATTTTTTCATCAAAATCAAAATTTACAGTTTTTTGCAGGTCTTCCGGTAGAATGGGGTTTTCTACTTTTGAAATATTTATTCCGAAATTGAGGTCGGCGTGTCCTTTTGCTTCGATTTTTATTTGACTGCTTCCGAAAATCATGTCGAAACCGGGAAGTGGTATGTTAATATTCTGACTGATAAGTTTATTCAATAGATTTCGTCCGGTATTGTCTTGTGCATTATCGAGTGCTTGACGCTCTTTCCAATAATCTTGTTGCGATTTTTTCATTTGGTATTTTTGATAGTCATCGAAACTCATTGAAACAGGTCGATGATAATCTAAATTTCCGATTTTTTGTTTTCGGATAAATTTACCGGTTGTGGGGTCATATTCTACGGTAGTTTCTATATTAGAGGGATTTCCAAGTGAAAATGGTTCGTTTTCTTGTAACTTAGAAGGGTCTGCAGAATAATCTTCGGAAGGTTCAGGTAAGGTATCATTCGGAATAGTATCTTTTATTTCAAACTTTTTTACATTCTCGGATACAGGATACTTTACAAATTTGTATTCGGGTACAGCTTTACTTGAGAAAATCATAGACAATAATCCCACTATAATACTTCCGGATAAGAAATACTTTAATATTTTATTCACAGTTCTTTATGTTATTTTTCTTTTTAAAAATGGTAAGGTTTTTCTTATAGGCAGTTTTAATTTGTGAAGTTTTGAAATTGTGAAATTATAAATTGATATTTATATAAATCGAAATTTTCATTCAACAGATAATTTTTTCAAGTCAATTTTTAATACAGGTAAATGATTTTCAATAATTTGCCACACTTCAACAGCAAGCAATCCAAAATAACCATGTGCAATTACATTGCGAAGAGCATAAATTTTTCTCCATTCTATATTTTTGTTTTTATTTTTAAACTCGTCTGATAATTTTGATACACTTTCACCTAATACAATTAAATTCATTAATGTTGCATCAAAACTTTCGATGTCATTTTCAAAACTTTCTGCATTTTTTATGTCTTCTGTATATTAAAAAATTTTATTAATTGTTTCAAGCATCAATAAAATAATATTATCGTCTTTATTATACATAAACAGCGTCTTTTAATATCATTTTTTTGAAAATTGGTTTTATTGCATTTTCGTGGCAAACATCAACTTTTCGTGAAAAATAATTTTCAATTAATTCTTTTAAAGCCATACGTTTTTCAAAAATTTCTTTCGTATCGGGCGACATCATAATAAGAATATCAATATCACTGTTTTCAGTTTGTTCGTTTCGTGCAAAAGAACCGAATATTCCGATTTTAATAATATTATACCGATTTAAAAAATATTTTTTATTTTCGGATAAATATTCCAATATTTCATTTTTGCATATCATTGTATTAAAAATTTTACATCTTATTTTTTTAAAGCAATTTCAGTGCCGATTTTACTGTTTCCTCAACGGAATAATCCGGATTTGTTTTTAAAATTTTGTCTATAACTTTTGAAGCTGAATTTTTGGCAAAACCAAGCATTACTAATGCAGATAACGCTTCATTTTTATCGGTATTGCCCGATGCCGTTTCTCCGGCTTTTACTTCTTCGGTTTTATTAACCTTGTCTTTGAGTTCGATAATAGCTTTCTGGGCGGTTTTGGCTCCTATACCTTTAACACTTTTTAACAGGTTTACATTGTCGGTAAGTATAGCATTCTTAACTTCTCCGGCTGACAAAGTCGATAAAATTACTCTGCCGGTATTGGTGCCGATTCCGGAAACGGAAATTAATAAACGAAATATTTCTCGCTCGCCCTTATCGGCAAATCCGAAAAATATTTGTGCGTCTTCTCGCACGGCAAAATGTATGAAAAGTTTAACTTCTTCTTTCCCTTTTATGGAATTATTGGTATTCAAAGAAATTTCTACTTTATAGCCTATTCCACCGACTTCAATTACGGCAAATGTAGGATTCAGTTCTATTAATTTTCCTTTTAAATATTCGTACATATTAACAATTTACAATGAACAGTTTTATCGAAATAAAAGACTTTTAAAATATTAAAACAGACGAAGGTCTGTTAAAAAACTTTTTTTGCAATTTCCCTTATGTTATCCGAGCGTCCTATTGTATAATAATGTAATACCGGAACTCCGGATTTTTTGAGTTCTTGTGATTGTGCGATTGTCCATTCGATGCCTATTTGATTTATTTGCTCGTTATCTTTTGCGTTTTCTATTTGATTTACAAGTTCTTCCGGTATGTCTATATTGAAAGTTTGAGGAAGTAACAATAAATCTCGTTTTTTTCGTATCGGCTTTAATCCGGGAATTATCGGGACTTTTATTCCGGCTTCTCGGCAAAGTTTCACAAAATTAAAATATTTTTGATTATCAAAAAACATTTGGGTTACAATATATTCGGCTCCGGCATCTATTTTTGCTTTCAAATATTTTAAATCAGATTTCATGTTCGGCGATTCGATGTGTTTTTCAGGATAACCGGCAACTCCGACAATAAAATTTGCAGCGGTCGAGTTTTGTAATTTTTCATCAAGATAAATTCCTTTATTTAAGTTTATTATCTGCTCCACTAAACCTATTGTATGAATGTGTCCATCTTCTTCCGGAACGAAATATTTTTCCGTTTTTTGGGCATCACCTCTTAACGCAAGAATATTTTTTATACCCAAAAAATGAAGGTCGATAAGTGCGTTTTCGGTGTCTTCTTTGGTAAAGCCCCCGCAAATTATATGCGGTATTATTTCCGGTTTTCGATATTTATATTTAATCGCCGCCGACATTGCAACTGTTCCCGGACGTTTTCGTACAGTTCGTTTTTGTATTAAACCGCTTTCATGTTTTTTATAAACTACTTCTTCCTGATGATAAGTAACGTTTATATTTATCGGCTCAAATTCAATAAGCGGGTCGATTGCATCATATATTTCGTTTATATTTCTGCCTTTTAAAGGCGGCAAAAGTTCAAAAGAAAAATATGTTTTTTTGTCTTGCGACAAGTGATTCAGTAAATCCATTTTTGTAATATATTTTTACCAAAGGTTTCGCTTTAAGCAAAGCCTTTGGTAAAACTTAATGTGGTTAAATAACTTATTTAGTGTTTGAACGAAAACTATCTATTGTTCAAGTCTTTAAATGAAATTCAAGTTTTGTATCTTTTGTTATCTTGTAGTTAATAATTGTCATTTATTTCATAGTCATTGAATGTTGAGTCCACTCCGAGAAGTCCAAAAAGTGTAATTAGTCGCACTGCGAGTTTTTTAACAGACTGATAATCAGTATGCAATTATTAGGAATTTTAGTAAATTACTCGCAATGCGACTTTTCGGAGTACATCATATTCAAGTATTAAATTTGCCGTAAAAACAAATATAACAAGCAGTACAGAGTTTTCGGTCAAGCTCTATTTATCCATTTCCTGAAGTAAATATTTGAAATTCACTTGTTTATCAATAATTCCGGTTAAAGCTGAAATTTCAACACGTTCTTGTTTCATGGAATCACGTTCTCGAACAGTAACCATATTATCTGTCAGAGTTTGGTGGTCAATTGTTACACAAAACGGAGTTCCTATTGCATCATTTCTGCGGTATCGTTTTCCGATGGAATCTTTCTCTTCGTAATTACAATTAAAATTATATTTTAATTCTTTTAATATTTCTTTTGCTTTTTCGGGTAATCCGTCTTTTTTCAGCAAAGGAAGAACTGCAACTTTTACCGGTGCAAGTGCCGGGTGAAATTTCAATACAACTCTTGTTTCATCGGTTTTTCCTTCGGTTTTGATTACTTCTTCGGTAAACGATGCCGACAGTACGGATAAAAACATTCTGTCCAAACCGATAGAAGTTTCTATAACGTAAGGTGTATATGATTTATTTATTTCGGAATCGAAATATTGTATTTTGCGTCCCGAAAATTCTTGATGTTGCGATAAATCAAAATCCGAACGAGAATGAATGCCCTCTAATTCTTTGAATCCGATAGGGAAATTAAATTCAATGTCAGTTGCCGCTTTTGCGTAGTGAGCAAGTTTTTCATGCTCGTGCCATCTGTAATTTTCATCACCCAAACCAAGAGCTTTGTGCCATTTTATACGTTTTTCTCTCCAATGTTCGTACCATTTATCTTCTTCGCCGGGACGGACAAAAAATTGCATTTCCATTTGCTCGAATTCTCGCATTCTGAAAATAAATTGTCTTGCTACAATTTCGTTACGAAATGCTTTGCCTACTTGGGCTATACCGAAAGGAATTTT
>JAOZMN010000395.1 GCA_029934265.1 Bacteroidales bacterium | reverse complement strand
AGCATCTTACTTAAAACCCTAAGGGTCTGATTGCGAAGAAATATACTTTTTAGACCGGACTCATTCTTTACATTTACAAATTTCCGGAAATGCTTTGCAATAGGTTTCTAATTGTTTTGAAATTTCACTTGTTTTAATTTCGATTGCGTACCTGTAATCGGCAAGCTGTTTTTTCGACAAGTTTGAAATATCTTTATCAGACAGTTGTTTCAGCTCGTTTATTTTGATATATAATTTTTCGAGTTTTTCGATAATATATTTTTCGTCTTCTTTAAACTCTCTTTCATTTTCGATATTTTCTTTATTATTTTCGATACAATTTTTCTTTGCAAGGAAACTCAATAATAGAATTTGTTTTTCATTTTGCAAATTTATTATTGAATTATATTCGATTTTATACAAATATTTATCATATTCTTTTTTATATTTTTCTAAAGTAGTATTTAGTTTATCCTTACAATAAGTACATTTACTTTCGTTTATTTTAATTCGTACTGAATTGAAGTATTGATAGTTAGAACTATCTGCTTGCAATTTTGACAGCTTATCGTTTTTTTGTTGATAGAAATTTTGATATAAATTCAGTTCTATTTTTTTTATTAATTTCACAATTTCTTTATACTCATCTGTATTGCCTTGCACATCGGGTAATTTTATAGAATATAATATCGACAAATATTTTTCGGCTTCTTTTTCTTTTAATTTTGATATGTTTTTGTGTCGTAAATCTACTTGTGTTTTTATGAGTTCTTTAATATTTGTAAGTTTTTCCGAGCTGTGCAGGTAACTTTCCGCCGTAAAAATTATGCTTTCATAAGTCGGTTTAAAATCATTTTCAAAAACGGGAATATTTTTAAATTCATGTTTCCTGTTTTCGTAAGTGTTCAAAAGTTTCACGTATAAGCGGAGAATAATAAAAACATTTTTATTGATTTCATCTGTAATATTATTTTTATTGTTCAGCTCATAATTTTCTTTTTGAAGTTTAAATTCAGCAAATATTTTCATAAATTCTATAAGCTCTTCTTCCTGATTACAAACTAAATCTGTATTTATTCCGGCTTTGCAGGCTTTGTAAATTCGTTGTGAATATTCTTCGATATAACTATAATTTATTTTATCTTCTACGACGGCTTGCGGAATGTATTTAGATTTGTAATTTACTACCACAAGATACGGAAATCTTTTGTAATCAATAAGTTTGCTTAACATATTTCTTGAAATTTCAACATTTTGTTCAAATTTCAGACTGTCAATAAATGCAGATATTTTTTCGGTATTAAAATCGTCTATTTCGAGCAAATTTGATGGTTTAAGCGTATAAATATTGATGGAATGCAGTTTTTTATTAAATTTTGTATCATCGTAAAGCCTTATTGTCGAGCTGAATCTGTAAGATTTTTTCCTGCTGCTGCTTTCGAGATAATTCCCGAGTTCGCCGACAATGGTAAGTACGGCGGCACTTGGATTTGTTACTTTTGAGAGGTTTATCAGTTGTTTGGAAATCATCGAAAGTATTTCGCCGGATTGCGATGCGGTTATTGTTTCGCCTTCGATAATAGCATCTACAAATTCTTTTGATGAATTTAGCGGTAAATTGTCCAAAATTCTGATAACTTCAATATCATCGGAAATGTTAGTTTTATATTTACTTTTCGGGTCGTAATTCACCCTGAAATTGTATAAAGGATAAATCACGTCTCTACCGTCAAAATACTGAGCATTAACGACTTTTGCAGTAATTGTTATTAGCTCGACTTGCTCTCGAACGATTTTTTTTCTTTTGATTTCCGGCTCTACACCAAGTTTATTTATCAAGTTACCGAATTTGGTTTTATTGAACAAATAAATGTCTGTAGATAGGAATTGCCATTCGTCCGTAAAACTAAAATTTGTTTTCTTTGAAAACTCGGTTTTGTTTTTTATGGTTTTCTGGGCTTTAAGTGAAGGTGTACTTAAAAATATAATAAAAAATGATAAAGATACTACTTTCCAAATGTGTGTATTCATAATTTTTCGATTTTAAAGAAGATGTGATATTAAACGTTTCAATAATTATTTAACATTACAATATATTGTTTTATAATTAGTTATAAAATATTATCGGTTTCCTTTTACACTTTTATCCTAAATAAAGTGTTTGAAATTACAAAAAGTATAAATTTATTTTTGTTTATAAAATAAATAAATTATCTTTGCAAAAGTGAGAATTAAAAAGAGTTGGTTAATATAAAATTTTTGTTTGTTTGTTTGTTTGAGCTGCCTTGAGATATAGGCCGCTTTTTTGTTTTTTGATGATTTGGATTAAAAATAAACAGTAAGATTATGTATTTTATTTTTGCATTCGTAAGTTATTTTCATCTCAAAAAGCTCACAAATTTTTTTTACGATTGAAAGACCTATTCCCGGGGATTTAGTATAATGATTTTCTTTTTTGAAGCGTTCAAAAAAACCGGAAGTATCACCCGCCGAATAATTACTCGAATTACTGATTTTCAGCATTTTTCTATTAAGAATTATTTCAATGAAGCCGCTGTTAATATTGTGTTTTATCGAATTTTTCAGTAAATTTTGGACTAAGCTGTTTGCTAAATCCTCATTAACTTGCAAAATAATATTTTCTTGAAAATCAGATTTAACTTTAATTTTTTTATTTTCGAGATAATCTTCAAAAAAATATAAATTTTTTCTTATAAGTTCTTTAATATCTACGGGACTTGTATCCATAAATTGCCTTTTATCTATCTTGGCAAGATAAATTAAAGAATTATTTAGTTTTGATAATCGTCTTCCTGCTTCAAATATTTTAGAAATATGTTCTAATTGTTTTTCGTTCAGACCGCTTGTTTGCAGTAACAGTTCTACGGTAGAATTTATTATTGCCAGCGGTGTTTGAATTTCATGAGATGTGTTTTCCGTATATTCTTTCAGGTTTTCAAAATCACGATTTATTTTTTTCGTAATATCCGTAAGTACATTGTTTAAATTTGTAAATTCTTCTATTTCAACAA
>JAOZMN010000394.1 GCA_029934265.1 Bacteroidales bacterium | reverse complement strand
CCGGATACTTTTCAACCGGAATTACCGGTACTTTTTCAACCGAAATATACATTTGATAATTTTACCGTAATAGATACCGTTGATGCAAGACTTCGAACTTATATAGAACCTTATGATTCAGGTTGTTTATTTGGTTCTCAGCAAGCGGTTACAGTTACAGTTTATAATTTTTCTTGTAATGATATAACAAATATTCCTATAACTTGTGATATTATCGGACCAACTACCACAACTTTGGTCGGAACTGTAACCGATATTATAGCACCCGACGTAACAGCTTCATATACATTTCCTACAACATTCAGCATGATTACCACAGGGACTTATGATTTTGAAACTTACATAGATATGCCCGATTGGCGACAACAAAACGATACAATTTGGTATTCCGTTGATGTAAATCAATTACTTGTAAATACTTATCCTTATATCGAAGATTTTGATGATGATGACGGTTTATGGATAAAAGGCGGAGGAAATGCCGGAAATTACTGGGAATGGGACACTTTAACTTACTTAAACGGACATGAAGGAAACGGCAAATCATGGTACATTGTAAGAGACGGAAGCTCTACATATACAGACCAATGGCTTATAAGTCCGGTTTTTGATTTAACACAAAACACAAATCCTGTACTTTCATTCGATGCAAAATACGGATTAAGTTATGATAATTGTGACAGAGCAGTTTATGTCCAATACAGTACCGATGGAGGAACTGCATGGACAACACTTGGAACTGCTACTGATACAAGTTGGTATGATTCCGGAGCAAACACTTGCTGGCCCAACACTTGGGCAGCAGGAACTGTTGATAAATGGACAAGAATGTCGCATGACTTATGTGTAGTAAGCGGATACCCGTGCGTAAAACTACGTTGGTATTCAGATGACCTCCGATATGGAGATAGATTTGCCATTGATAACATAATGGTTTCCGATGGCGGAGGAGATGATTTACAACCGCTTCGTTTATACAATCCACATTCCGGTACTTGTTCCGGTTTTACTGATGTCGAAAAACTTGGAGTATTAATACAAAACAATACTTGCAGGAAAGTTACCAATTTACCGGTGCAATTTGAAATGACAGGTCCTAATGCAATATCAATAACAGATACAATTTACGGACCAATAAATCCATTTGGAAGATATTACTATCCATTTAAAAAATCAGAACATAGTGATTTCGGAACTGCTTTACAGTTTGATGGTAGTAATGACAGAGTTACACTTAGCAGTGTACAGGCACTTGGCAACGATTATACTATCGAATACTGGGTAAAACGCAATGGAGCTGATGGAAACTACGACCGTATTACAAGTATTCCCGGCGATTTATTTGAAACAGCAGTAAGAAGTGACGGCTCTGTATATTTCTATTACGGAACATGGAGAGATACCGGATATAATTTATCGACAGGAACATGGACACATCTATCATTTACTTCTGACGGCACAACTATGCGAGTTTATATTAACGGAAATTATTATTATTCGGTTACAGGCTCAAGAACTATATCTGCACAAGATTGGTATATTGGAGGACATTACGGAGGTACAGCCTGTACAAATATCAGTCTTGACGAAGTCCGTATATGGGACGTAGCAAGAACAAATCTTGAAATAAAAGACAATATGTTCCAAACTCTTACCGGAGCAGAAGCAAACCTTGTTTCTTATTACGATATGGAAGACGGAACAGGAAGTCCGACACTTACTGATAGAACAGTAAACGTAAATCATGGAACTCTTACCAATATGGATACTGCTACCGACTGGGTTGCTACCGGTGCTGTTGCCAAAAATGTCGATGTTGTACTTGATTTAAGTAATCCCGGTACATATACCTTAGAACTTGTAACAGGAACAAATCCCACAGGAACAGGCTGGGATTATATAAATGATACAAATAATATAAATGATACAATTACAGAGGAAAGATACAACAACAAAATTTCTACCTTTCCTTATACACAAGATTTTGAAACCGGAAATGCAGGCTGGGCATCGCACCCTTTAAGTATTTTAAGAAGGTATTGGACTGTTGATACCTTAAAAACCTTAAATGGAGCCGAAGGAAACGGAAAATCATGGTACCTCACTTGGGACGGTAGTTCTACATATAACGATTTATGGGTAGAATCACCGGAATTTGACTTTACTACACTTACAAGTCCAATGATAAGTTTTGATGTAAAATACAGTCTTGGATATGATAATTGTGATAGAGCTATCTATATGCAATATTCAACAAACGGAGGAGCTAATTGGGCTACTATAGGAGTAAAAGCAGACCCTGATTGGTATATTTCCGGAAGCAATACTTGCTGACCCAACACTTGGGCGGCAAATACCAAAGATACATGGACACGTATGCAACATACACTTTGCAACTTAGTAGGTGTGCCATGTGTAAAGTTTAGATTTTATGCCGACGATGTAAGATACAGCGACAGATTTGCTTTCGATAATTTCGATATAAGAGATGTTATTGATGTAGGTGTATCTGCTCATATATCACCAAAATATCAAGGTTGTTTACATACTGACCAAACTGCTGTAACAGTACAGGTTTATAACGGTTCATGCAGTAATGTTACTGATATTCCAATGGTTTGTGATATTACAGGAGTGCTTACTCAAACATTGATAGATACAATGCGAACAAGCGTTCCTCCATCAGGATTTTTAAATTTCACTTTCGGTGAAACTATTGATATGCTTGCCGTTGGTGATTATACATTTACTTCTTATACAGATGTTGCAACCGAACCGATTAGAGCCAATGACACAACAATATACGGAGCTGTAAATGTTCCTCATACCCTAATAGATGCTTTACCTTATATTGAAGATTTCAATGTCGATTCCGGAGAAGGTACATGGTTACCCAAAGGAGGAAATGCCGGAAATTACTGGGAATGGGGAAATGTTCCGTATCTTGGAGGAGAAGACAGTAGACATCTTTCTAATTCAATTCATTGATTAATAAAATTTTAGGATATTTCAAAA
>JAOZMN010000393.1 GCA_029934265.1 Bacteroidales bacterium | reverse complement strand
TTATTTTTTGTGGTAAACTGGACCTGCCATTCACACAAATTCCAGTAGAACCAAATTTGAAGGCTGTCATTTTTCATTCGCAAAATTTTATTCTTATTATCTGTTCCGTCCGATATAAAAAAAGAGTTCTCTTTTCCCGACATGGTAAAACCTGTATTAAATAAAAATTCAGGCTCCCAAACAGTTATATTTTTTGTCTTGTAGTTATATCGAAATAATTTAGTACGAGTACAGAAATAAGTACAGCCGGTTGTTACTACTGTTTCCCAAACGTCTGCAAAATTCATATCTTCTTTTTCCAACAAACCTGTTAAAGATACAAAACTTTGTTTTCCGGAAATATCCGGTTCTAAATATCCGAAATCGCCGTATCCGCCTACCCAAACTGTAGCTTTTTCATCAACAGCAAGCGACCTTACAACAGAATTATTCGATGTGAATATTTTTTTCCAATTTACACCATCGTATTCCATAATACATTCCGAACTGCCGAAATACATTACGCCCCTTTTATCCTGAGTTGCACACCAGCTTTGTTGATGTCCCTTAAATTCTTTTGCTAAATAATTGTGTAATAAATAATTGCCTTTTATCTGAGAAAACAGAAGAGGGGAACTTAATTGAATAATTATATTAAATATAAGAAAAGATAAAGCTTTTTTCATTTATAAGTCTAAAATTGTTGTTTTATTTCCGAAGGATTTTTATTACTATTGTAAAATTACAATTCCTGCTTAGTTTTGCTTATATTTCAGAACTGTATTTTTACGTTTAATTATTATAAAAATTTATATTATATTGAAATTCGGAAAATATTTGTTCTTGGTATTTTCATATACGAATATTTATTAATAATGTTACAAATTTTATAGAAAATACTTATTTTTAAATTTATAGATTAAAAAAAGTATTCATATTTTTTAAATTTACTCTCAATAAATATAAATATTTTATTAAAATATAATTACTCGATATTTTTTATAATATACTTTATATCAGCAATATCACAATAAATTTTTAACATTATATTTGTTTAAAAATACATTTAAAATTAATACAAATTAAAGATAAAATTTTGGAAAATAAAATAAATAAAGTAAAAAAGTATTTTCAAACAGGTTTGTTTGATATTGATACAAGTAGGCTGAAACAGCCTGAAAAAATATTTATAAAGTTCCTGCAAATTGTTGTATTAACAATTAAAGGTTATAAAACGGACAGGCTCACCGAACAAGCATCTGCACTTACTTATTTTACGATGCTTTCGATTGTACCTGTGCTTGCACTTGGTTTCGGAATAGCAAAAGGTTTCGGTATGGAAGCTGTATTAGAAGACGAAATTGCCAAAAATTTCGCAGGACAAAAAGAGGCACTTAATTATATCCTGACCTTTACCCGTTCCATGCTCAGTACTGCCAAAGGCGGTGTTATTGCGGGTATCGGACTTGGAGTCTTGCTATGGTCGGTACTTAAGCTTTTGATGAACATCGAAAGTTCCTTTAATTTCATTTGGGACGAAAAAAAATCTCGCTCGCTCGTGCGAAAACTTACGGATTATTTTGCAATAATGCTTCTTAGTCCGATATTAATGATACTATCGAGCAGTATGACCGTTTATGTTTCAACTATGCTTTCGGATATTACACAAAGTACGGAAGCATTATCTGTAGTTTCACCGTTTATGCTCTCTCTTGCAAAACTGTCGCCCTTTGTTATTGTTTGGATACTGTTTACCGTACTGTACTTGGTTATGCCGAATGTTAAAGTTAATTTCAAATCGGCTTTGGTTGCCGGAATTATTGCCGGTACAATTTTTCAATTATTTCAAGGAGTATATATTTCCGTTCAATCATCTGCGTCCCGAATTAATGCAATTTACGGAAGTTTTGCCGCTTTGCCTTTATTCCTGATTTGGTTACAAATAAGTTGGTCGGTAGTACTTTTGGGCTGCGAAATATCTTATGTTTTCCAAACTTTGAAAATGAAAGGTTATAATTCTGATTTGTCAAATTTAAGTATTGCCTACAAAAAGCGAATAGCTTTACTTATTACTCGAAAAATAGTAAAGAATTTCGAACAAGAAAAATCTGCACCAAGTTCGGAAGAAATTGCTAAAGCTATTAAAGTTCCCAAACATATAATTGAACTTATTTTGGAACAACTTATTGAAGCAAAAATAATTTCAAAATCAAAAAAAGGAAAAGAATTTATATTTTTTCCTTCAAAAAATACCGATAAAATTAATATTCATTCTGTATTAAAGGCTTATGAAAATTTGGGCAAAGATGAAAGTAAACTTTTAAAAACAGAAGATACTAAAAATATTCTTGAAAAATATGACGTTTTATCTAAAAATAAAGATTTAGATAGTATTGTCATTAAAAAATTGTAACCAAAAATCCATCGCTTCATGAAAAAAAATCATATAAGTATTGTGTTAATTTTTCTTCTCGGTTTGAAAATAACAGCACAAGAGAAAATTATAAAACAACAATCCGGACATTGCTACCTTGCCGGAGATGAACACATGCCTTGTATTTTAAAAAAATACGACAAAAACGGTAAAATCATATTAGATGAGAATAACAATTATGCCATATCCGTAAAATATACTTATGATAAAAAAGGACGTGAAATTCTTAAAGAAGCAATGTACGGTGAAACTTCATCGGAAACAAAAACCGTTTATTCCAAAAATGAAATTGTCAAAATAGAGCGTTCGCCTTATTACTTCAATAAAATAGTAATATACAACGATGATAACGGTTATATTCTGAGTAAAACTGTCTATTATTCGTCGAATTACGAAAAAAGAATAGAAGAACACACTTTTAAATATAAAAACACAGAATATTTGGTTAAGCATACCATAAAAACAAAATATCTTGAAAAAGGTACGCATTATAAAGAAATATATGATATTGCAGAGAAAGAAATTATCGAAGAACTTGAAGGTTTGAAAGCTGTAAAAAAAACAAAATTATCTATTAATTATAATTATGATGCAAGACAAAATGTTACT
>JAOZMN010000067.1 GCA_029934265.1 Bacteroidales bacterium | reverse complement strand
ATATAAAGTATTAATAAATAGATGCCTATACAAAGATTGATGTGTAAAAACTTTTAATAGGGTACTTATAGTATTTTAAAGATAATGAAGCAGATGAATTTGATGAAAAATTTATTATTCCTTTCTGCAAAAGTATAAAAAAATAACACAGATTAAAGTTATCTGTGTTATCTTAATTAATAATCAGGTAATTATTATTTATATATAGTATCGAGTTTGATAATTGTATCGTGTTCCGGCGTAATAATCAGTTTTTGTACTATCTCGATAGTAACATCAGACGTACTTTCCGATTTTATCGGTTTGATATTTTCCGTATTACTTTCAATATTTTCTTCTTTATTATTATTTTTGATAGTGTCAATATTCGTATCTTTGGAAATTTCAGAAATTGTATCCGGAATTGTTGTTTTTTCGACGACAACTTTTTTGTTCGGTGTTTGTTTTTTGCTTACCGGTTGTTTGTCATTATTATTCAGTAAAAAAATACCGCCAATAATTCCGGCAATAATCATTCCGCCGATAATTATTTTTGCACTAAGTACGGAAAAAAAACTTGTACTTGCCTGTATGCCGGTTTGTGCCGACATTTTTCCTGCAAACTGTTCCCAGCTCACAGTTGGTGTCGATTGCACATTTCCGAGCTTGCTTTTTGCCAAGTCGTCTATGTATTTTAAATCTTTCATTTTGGTTTTATTGAATTTTTTCTCGAACCGGTTAAATTCAAGAATTTAATTTTTGTCAGAATATTTGTTTTCTTTTTTCTTTATGTTTTTTGATTGCTTCTCGATACAAAATTTCTTGAATTTTTTTTCTTGCTCGCATAAGTTGCGATTTTGACGTACCAATACTAATATCAAGTATTTCCGCAATTTCTTTGTGCTTATATCCCTCTACGGCATATAAATTAAATACCTCTCGAAACCCTTTTGGTAATTTCCAAACAGCCTCCATCATTTCAGCCTGACTGAAATCTGCGGTTTTTATCACCGACTCCGAATTTTTATAATCGACATCGGGTATTTTTTCCGTCTCGAATTCAATACTTGTTTCTCCTATATCATCAAAACAACAATCGTATTGTTTATTTTTTCTTAAATAAACGAGTGCCGAATTAACCATAATTCTCCGCACCCAACCTTCAAAAGAACCTTTTCCCGAAAATTGCTTTATTTTTGTAAAGACAACGATAAAAGCATCTTGCATTACATCTTCCGCAATTTGTTTTTCTTTCAGATACCGCAAGCAAACCCCCAACATTGTGGGTGCAAACGCATTATAAACCGTCCTTTGAGCTTCCTGATTATTTTTTCCGCAAAGCGAAATAATCTTTTTATTTATTATTTGCGACACTGTTTGAATTATAGATGTTTATTTTGTAAAAGGTTGCATATTTTTTACGAAAATAACAATAATTTTAAATTTTTTATTTTTATTTTGAATAATATTATTTTTTTTTCAAAAAACAATGACAAAGAAACTTGACAAAGACGTTATATTTAAAGTATCTGCCGGCATTTTGGCGTATGCTTATATATTTTATCGAATCTTAAGTTCCGACATTTCAAATATTCCCGATTTTAACAGGTCGGAAAGTATTTTACTATCTGTTTTTATATTATTACTAGTCCCTGTTAATTGGTTTACGGAAGCTGTAAAATGGAAAAAACTTGTACGTAAAATCAAAAATATTTCGATACAACTTTCATACAAAGCTGTTCTGACAGGACTTACTTATTCTGTTTTCACCCCGAACAGAATCGGAGAGTTATTCGGAAGACCTATGATTTTCGATAAAAAAGACAGGAAAAAAGCATTTTTTGCAACTCTTATCGGAAGTTTTTCGCAACTCGGAATAACTATAACAATGGGCTTCGCCGGAGGTATTCTCGTTTTCTTTTTTTATTCCGAAAAAATTAAATTTATTGATATTAAATCTTCAATATTGGTTTTAACAATTTCCGGTATTGCCCTTATTTTTTTGATTGTTATATTATTTAACCTGAAAAAAATTATAAAAACCGTTTTGCAAATAAAAATATTTTCCAAACTCGAAAATGCAATTGTTGCAATTTCGGAATATTCAAAGCAAGAATTGATTTATATTATGATGTTAAGTGCGGTAAGATATTTAATTTTTAGTTTTCAATATTATTTATTATTAATTTTATTTGGTGCTGAAATAACTATCTTACAAGCATTTATCGGTATTTCTTTAAGCTACCTTGCTTCTTCCGGAATACCAAGCATTACTCTTACGGAAATTGGGGTAAGAGGCTCTGTTTCAATTTTTTTTCTTGGATTTTTTGTAGATTCCGATACAATAATACTTGCGGCTTCAAGTTCTTTATGGATAATTAATGTTGCTTTCCCTGCTTCAACAGGGGCTTTTTTACTGTTTGCAAAAACGAGGTATAAAAAAGATGTTTTTTTGCAATCAGACACTAAGGAACTATAAATAAAACCCTAAGGGGCTTTTTATTTCGTAACATTTCCTAACCTGCATAATTCATAAACTTTCTATTACAATGCTAAAATGCACGTCATTATTAACAATCCTCATTTTTTATATTTTCAAAATAGCTCGCTATTCTTCAAATATAAAAAGCCTGCGGTCGCCAATACTAACGCACCTTTTAACATTTCTAACAAAAGTTTATGAATTATGTAGGCTAAGTTAATAATTATTGTTTCTTCTGCTTAGGGAAAGTCCGCCGTTTTCTGATTTAACTGAAAGGCTATCAGTTTCAGATACATACAAATCGGCACTTGCATCTACCCTGCCGAATAAATATGAAACTTTTGAAGTTATAGTTATACTTGCGGTATTTTTAATGTTGATATTAACTTTTTCTAATTTAGATTTTTTAATAATTATTACCGAATTACCGGTACTTAAAATATTAAGTACTTGAAAATCGGAATTTTGAACGTTTAACGAGCCATTACCGGAAGTATTTACAGAACAAGTATCGGTATAAAATCCTGACAGGTTTAAAATTGCATTTCCTGCTACTTTTATAGAATTTAAATTTCTGACTTTCATAAAAAAAGTAACATCACCGCTTATGACAACGGTGTCTGATTTCATATTTATTTTAGATAAAACATCATCTTTTTCGGAGCAATTTATTTCGTAATTTGCGGCTTTTATCAACGTAACATTTACCTTATCTTCAAAAATAATATGTTTAAATTTCCTTAAAGGAATTTTAATTTTTTTTGTATCTTCTTTCTTTTTAACCTGAGTAGAGTCGCCTCCTTTTGCAAGATATTTTTCAAGTTTATTTTTTGCTTCAAACTGTGAAGCTGTTATTAATATTACCAAAAATATCAATATAGAGACAAGTATTATATTTTCTTTTTTAAACATATTCCGAAGTTTCCAATTATTTTTTCGGACAATATATAAAACTTAAATCAAAACGGCAAAAATATTTTATTTCGGATTGTAGCGAGATTTTGTAAATATTTTCCTGTAATCTTTTTCTTCCATTAATTGTTTGAGCGAAATATCGGAATTGTTTTTCATGTAATTTTCTATAATTCTGAATCCGCAATATACAGCGGCTCTCGGTGCCGATATTTTTGAAAACGGTGTTGTAAAAGGTCCGTCGCCTACGTATTTTTTAACTTCAAGTTTGTCGGTACTGAAAAGTAATTTTTTTTCGATAATATGATTCCAAATTTTCGCCTCGTTATGTTTTGCCCAGTCATATTTTTGCCGGCTGTAGCCCCATTTTAAAGTATCTGCCGCTTCGGGCAACATACAATAAAGTGCATACTGTATTTTTCCGTCGTAAATTATATTTTCAAGCATTTCATCAGTTTTGCTTTCATACGGATAATCCGCAAATAATTGAGCTTTCATTGCATCGACTTTTATCATTGCTTTGTGCATACGCTCCCTTCTATACTTGTCGATTGCAAGTTTTTCGTAGGGCTTGTAGTCGGCTCCGAGATATTTATCGAGCGAAATTCCAATGGCGTTTTCAGCCGTAACAACCGAAAGATTATAGCCGGATATATATGTGTAAATTTCAGGAAGTTTTTTGTCCGGAAAATAATGTTTATAATACTTAAATGCTGTATTTATTTCGTCCATTACCGGTTTTATGTTTCCATAAGCAAATTCAACATCTTTATTTATATTTTTCTTTTTGCAATATTTCATAAATTGCTTTATTTTAATCGGATAAAGCGTATCATCGGAACTTCCTACTCTTAAAATTTTAAAATTATACAGTTTAAAAAAATCGCCGTATACTTTTTGTAAATCTTTTATATGTTCTTCTAATTTTCCTTCCGGATAATTAAAAAAATCTTTATCGAGACGTTTTAATGTCAGTTCAACTTTGATTTTGGAAACATCAACGGAATAATTACTTTCTTGTTTGCAAGAAAATAAAAATGAAACGGCAATAATTATAAATAAATATTTTTTCATAATGTGTTATATGATTAATAATAAGATTGTTATATTTAAAATTATTCAAAAAATTTTGACAAAGTTATAAAAACAAATATTATTTTTATTCCTGTTTTGTTAAAAAATCTAAATTTCTTATAAGTCCTTTGTATTTAGTTCGTTTTACCGATGATTTTTTAAATATTTCTCTAAATTTTTCTTCCGATATATTATGCCAATCAGATTTTGTCATTTTTAATAAATCGGGGTGCGGAAAAAATCGTTCTTCCTTATGAAATACAGGTTTTCTGTTATGCGGACAAACATCTTGACAAATATCGCAACCAAAAACTCTGTTTTGGAATTTACCGGACATTTCTTTCGGAATTTTATCTTTAAGTTCGATAGTGAAATACGAAATACATTTACTTCCGTCCACCGAATATTCTTGTGTAATTGCTTGTGTAGGACAGGCTTCTATACATTTTGTACAATTTCCGCAATAATTTTTTGTGGGGTAATCGTATTCCAATTCAAGGTCAAGAATTATTTCGGCTATAAAGAAAAAAGAGCCGTTTTTAGTTAGCAAATTTGAATTTTTAGCTCGCCAACCGATACCGGCAAGTTCAGCCCATTTTTTTTCGAGGACAGGTGCGGAATCGGTAAAATATCTTCCGGAAATTTCACCTGTTTTTTCTTTAATGAAGTTAAATAATAACTTTAATTTATCTTTTATAACAAAATGATAATCTTCGCCGTAAGCATATTTTGAAATTATTGGTGCACTTTTGTTTTCTTGTAATTTGTGAGGGTAATAAGGATAAATTAATGAAATTACGGATTTGGCACCGGGAACAAGCAAACGAGGGTCAAGTCGTTTATCGAAATGATTTTCGAGATATTGCATTTGTCCGTTTTTGTTTTCGGACAGCCATTTTTCAAAACGAGGAGCTTCCTCTTCCAAAAAACGAGCTTTTGCAATACCGCAAGCATAAAAACCGAGACGTTTAGCTTCGGTTTTTATAAGTTGTGTATATTTTTCTTTATTTTTCAAATTTGATTACAGTCTCCGGTGTAAAAAGGGTAATTCTCGGCAATCAGACCCTACGGGTTTGAAGTAAGCAGCTATAAATAAGACATTTAAACTTATTAAATTTTGTTAAATTAAACCCTTAGGGTCTATTTACATTCAACTACAAAAATCCAAGTTCCAACTGTGCTTCTTCGGACATCATATTTTTATCCCACGGCGGTTCGAAGACTAATTCTACAGTAACTTTCCCGGTGTCTTCGATATTTGCAACGGCAACTTTTGCGTCTCTCAAAAGGTCGTCGGCTACAGGGCAGTTTGGAGCAGTGAGTGTCATTTTTATATCGACATTGTTATAATCATCAATATCAACTTCATAAATTAATCCTAAATCGTAAATATTTACGGGTATTTCGGGGTCATAGACCGATTTAAGCGCTAATACTATTTCGGCTTCTAATTGAAGGAGGTCTTTTTCCATTTTTTTTAGTTTTTTGAAATTTCTTTATATGCAAGTGCATAAGTTCGTATTTTTTTTATCATAGAAACCAGTCCGTTTGCTCTGGTTGGCGAAAGGTTTTGTTTAAGTCCGATTTTATCTATAAAGTATAAATCAGAATCGAGTATTTCTTGCGGAGTTCGGTCTGATAAAACTTGTATCAAAAGTGCAATTATTCCTTTTGTGATAATTGCATCAGCATCGGCAAAAAATATTATTTTTCCGTCTTTAAGTTCGGCATCTAACCAAACTCTGGATTGACAGCCTTCGATAATATTCGAGGGAGTTTTGTTTGTATCGTCGAATTTTGCAAGTCCGCCTCCGAGTTCGATAATATATTCGTATTTGTCCATCCATTCTTCGTACATTCCGAAGTCTTCGATAATTTGATTTTGTATTTCGTTTATTGTCATTTTTTTGAAAATTGTGAAGTTTTGAAATTGTGAAATTATTTTCCGAACATTTTTTGAACTCTTAAAAGTCCTTTATATAAGGTGTCTATTTCTTCTTTTGTGTTATAGAATGCAAATGATGCTCTTGCAGTTCCTTGTATTGAAAAAAATTTCATTGTCGGTTCGGCACAATGCGTGCCTGTTCGTATGGCGATGCCGAGTTTGTCGAGTATCATGCCGGCATCGTAGGGGTGAATGTCATTCAATAAAAATGAAATTGCACCGGCTTTATTTTTGGAAGTTCCGTAAATTTTAAGTCCGTTTACGGAAGATAATTTTTGAGTTGCGTATTCCAATAATTCGGCTTCGTATTTTGCAATATTTTCCAAACCGATTTCCGTAATATAATCCATTGCGGTTGCGATGCTTATTGCTCCTACATAGTTTGATGTTCCGGCTTCAAATTTCAAAGGCAATTCGGCATAAGTTGTTTTCTCGAAACTTACGGATTTTATCATATCGCCTCCGCCTTGATATGGGGGCATTTTTTCGAGTATTTTTTCTTTTCCGTAAAGTACACCAATACCGGTTTCGGCATATATTTTATGCCCTGAAAAAGTATAAAAATCACAGTCAAGTTTTTGAACGTCCGTTTTTATGTGCTGAACAGATTGTGCGGCATCAATAAGTACATAAGCATTGTATTTATGTGCCTCATCTGTAACGGTTTTTATGTCATGAACAATTCCAAGCGAATTTGAAACATGAGCTACCGATACAATTTTTGTTTTTTCGTTAAGAAGTTTTTTATACTCTTCGATAATCAGTTCGCCTTTTTCATTTATCGGGATTACTTTTAGTTTTGCTTTTTTTCTTTCGCAAAGCAGTTGCCAAGGAACTATGTTTGAATGATGCTCACTTTGCGATACGATTATTTCATCTCCTTCATTAACACAATACTCTCCAAGCGAAAAAGCGACCAAGTTTATAGCATCAGTTGTTCCTTTGGTAAAAATTATTTCTTTTTCGCTTTTTGCATTTATGAATTTCTTAACAGTATTTCGAGCATTTTCGTAATCGGAAGTTGTTTTTTCGCTAAGGAAATGTACGCCTCTGTGTATGTTAGAATTTGTTTGGGAATAAATACGACTTATTCTGTCGATAACTTTTTGAGGCTTTTGAGTTGTTGCCCCGTTGTCTAAGTATATTAGTTGTTTTCCGTACACTTTTTTTGAAAGTATAGGAAAATCAGTTCTTATTTTTTGTATGTCGAATGTCATTTTTTAAGTTTTTGAACAGACCTAATAACTATCGTTGTGTTTTACAATAGGTTATCCTGCCGGATTTTATGGACAGACCTTAATTATAACAGCCGGGACAAAGTTCGTTACTGCAAATTCCGGTAACTTTTTCGCCTTTTAGTCGCAGGTCTATAAGTTTAGTTACAAAATTTTTATATTTTTCTATCAAAATTTTATTGATAATTTCACTTGCAAAAGCGTATAACATAAGCACTTTCGCTTCTTCCGGACTTATACCTCTTGTGCGAAGATAGTATATTGCTTCTTTGTCGATTTGTCCGGTTGTAGAGCCGTGTGCACAAGCTACATCATCGGCATAAATTTCTAATTGCGGACGACTGTGAACTTTTGCATAATCGGTAAGTAAAATGTTTTTATTCGACTGATTTGCAGATGTTTTCTGTGCATCAGGGTAAACTTTAACTTTTCCTAAAAAAACAGCTTTTGCTCTATTGTCGATGATACCTTTATAAACTTGATTGCTTTGGCAGTTTGGTTTCTTGTGTTTTATATAGATATAATTATCAAAATGTTGTTCTCGATCGGGCATATAAAGTCCGTTTAAATTACTTGTGCAATGTTCGTCTTTATGCTCTACAATTATTTCATTTCGTACTATTGACCCACAAAGTGTGGCATAGTTAGATGAAAAAATACTGCCTTTTTGCTGATTAACATGAGTGTTATTAAACTGAAAAGCGTCATCACCCTCTCCTTGAAAAACATTAAATTCTATGCTTGAATCTTGTCCTAAAAATATTTCGTTTGCAACATTTGTAAGTGTAAAATTTGGCGACAAAGAATGAAAACTATTTATTATTTTCGTGTGGGCATTTTTTCCTGCAATAAATAAATTCCGTGATTGAGAAATTATTTTTTGCTGGTCTCCGTCAATAAAATTCATTATATGTATCGGTTGCTCCGAAGTATGATTATCCGGAATATAAATAAGTGTACCGTTTACCGAAAATGCAGTATTTATGGCAGTAAACACACTACTTTGGGCAATATTTGTTTTGCAAAAATATTTCTCTATAATTTCAGGACGTTCTTTTTTTGCTTTTTGCATATTCCCGATAAACAATCCGTTGTTTTTTATTTTAATATTAGAATGTTTTTCGGAATAAAACCCATTAATAAAAACGATTGTATCTTTATTGAGGTCATAAATTCCGTAAGATTTTATGTAGTGTTCATCAATTTCGATTTCTTGTCCAAGTGAATATTTGTGTTTCAAAATCGGTGAAATATCGGTATTTTTCCATGCTTCGATTTTTTTTGTCGGAAAATTATTTTCATTAATGTATGAAATTGCTTTTTCATAAGAGTTATTACCGGAAATTCTGTCGGTATTTCCGGAATATAAATCTATAAAATATTGTTTTGTAATGTCGGTATATCTTTTCATTAAAATTATGATGTTTTTGTGTTTAAATATCTTAAATGTTTGTAATAATCTGATTTTATTGCTGATAACAACATTTTTGTATCGTATTCAATTAAATCAATCATTTTTATTAAAGTTTGCTTTAACGGTTTTAGCTCTGTTTGTATTATTTGCCATAAAATATCCGGGTCAGAACCTCTGTAATCATGTGCTAAGCTGTTCCTTAATTCTTTGATAGCTTGCCATTGAATATTTGAAAATTCATTTTTTAATTTTTCATCTATTTTTCCGGTTTCTTCCCCTATCGCAAGCAACAAATTTGAACTTGCGTTGAAATTTAATTGGTCGTCGGCAAACCAAAAATCATGAGCATTTGAAAACTTTTTTGTGTAAATCAGAAGTTTTTCGACAGCTTCAAGAATTGTGAGAATATAAATTAAATTTTTGTCACTATACATAAATTATATCTTTTTGAGATTTATATTTAATGATAGGATTAACATATTGATAATTAATTAGTTCTATTTTTCTGTTAAAGTGTTTTTCAAGTTTTTTTTCTAAATCGTATAACATGAAATAAGTTATTTTTTTATCTTTTTCAAGAATATAAATTATATCAATATCACTGTTTCCTGTCTGTTCGTTACGAGCAAAACTGCCAAAAAGTCCAAATTTGTCGATATAATATTTTTCAGTAAATTCGGATTTATTATTTGAAAGATATTTTAATATTTCTTTTTGAGTTGTTTCCATAACATCAATAATTCGTTAAATTGTATTCTACTTTATCAGCCAATCATATCCTTTTTCTTCGAGTTCCAAGGCGAGTTCTTTTCCTCCGGATTTAATAATTTGTCCGTTGTAAAGAACGTGAACCACGTCCGGAACGATATAATCCAAAAGCCTCTGATAATGAGTTATTACTATTGAAGCATTATTTTTTGTTTTAAGCTTGTTTACTCCGTTTGCAACAATTCTTAAAGCGTCAATATCCAAACCGGAATCTGTTTCGTCCAAAATAGAAAGTGTGGGTTCGAGCATTGCCATTTGGAAAACTTCATTTTTCTTCTTTTCTCCACCGGAAAACCCTTCGTTTACTGCTCTGCCTTCTAATTTTGCCGCCATTTCGACAAGTGCTTTTTTTTCTCTCATCAATTTCAGGAAAGCTCCCGGTGCAAGTGGTTCAAGACCTTTATGTTTACGATGTTCATCAACTGCGGCACGCATAAAATTGGTAATACTAACGCCGGGAATTTCTACCGGATATTGAAAGGCAAGAAAAACGCCCTCTCTCGAACGCTGTTCGACACTCATTTCCAAAAGATTTTTACCTTGATATTCAATTTCACCTCCGGTAACATCAAATATTTCTCTTCCTGCCAAGACAGAAGCGAGTGTACTTTTTCCCGACCCGTTAGGCCCCATAATGGCATGAACTTCTCCGGCTTTAACTTCGAGATTTAGTCCTTTTAATATTTCTTTGCCGTTGATTTCAGCTTTAAGGTTTGTTATTTTCAGCATTTTTATTTTTGTTGTTAAAATGTAATAAATAAGATATAGAAACTCTAAATCCTTGATTTTTATATATTAAAGCATTGTTTATTGTTCGAGTTTTATAGATATTCGACATTCCTTGCGAATACAAAAAATCAAAAGTAAGTATTCCTCCGGGAATTTCTCTTTCGATACCGGCACCAAAGTTTATTCCGAAATCTGTTTTAAAATCGAGATGTTCAGAATAGCCCGTTTCGGGTATGCTATCCGAAAATCCGATTTTATCGGAAATTAAAAATCCTAAATGCGGACCGAGATATAAGTTTATTCGATTTTTTCTGTTTCCTACACTTCCTGTTGCAAGTATCGGAAGTTCTATATACCTTGTTTTCAAAGAATAGGGAACTTCAGTTATACTTGTAATTGAGTCTTCGGTTACCGAAAATTCAAAAAAAGAGCCCCCTCCTTTTTCGGAATAATTTAAAGAAATAATTGTTCCGATTAAAGTATATTCTTTATACCTTTCACTTAAATGTTTAAATGTTACACCTCCCGAATATCCTTGTACAAATTCGCTTTGTTGTCGGATTTCCATATTCAAACGGTAATAAGTTCCGCCAAAATTTGCCCCAAAATAATTATCGGATACTAATTCTTTTTGTGCAAAAGAATTAAAAGCAATTATTTGAAACAGTAATATTATTATAATAAATTTTACATTGTTCATTGCAAATTATTCATTGTAAATTATTCATTGTAAATTATCCTACACTTCCTTCCAAAGTTT
>JAOZMN010000392.1 GCA_029934265.1 Bacteroidales bacterium | reverse complement strand
TTGGATTTTGCCCCGTTACAGTTAATATAAATGTATCTGATACTCCACTACCGTCGTTTGCATTTGCACTGACAGTAACTGTTCCGTCTTGTTTTGCGGTAAGTTTACCGTCTTGTGTAATAAGTGCTAAATTATTATCGTCCAAAAGCCAAGTTACCGTTTGGATTGAAGCATCTGATGGTTCAATAATTGCAGTTAGATTAATATAATCACCATCTTTTGTAATTTCAGTTATTTCATCTTCCTCTCGTATGGTTATTTTTGTTACAGCAATTGGATTTTGCCCCGTTACAGTTAATATAAATGTATCTGATACTCCACTACCGTCCTTAGCTGTTGCGGTAATAGTATATGTGCCGTTAATAGTTGCCGTTACCAAGCCTGTATCATCAATTGAGATACCCTCGGTTGCAATTCCGGTAAAAGACCATTTAACCGTTCTTACATAAGCATCAGCAGGAGTAATGGTTGCCGAAAGTTGCAATGTTCCCTTGTCTGTATCTATTTTTGTAACATCACCTTCACTTGCGATGGTAACTCCCGACGCAAGTGTAACTGGGACAGTATCTCCTGTTAAGATAGGCTCTCCGGGTTTCATGTTATACGCCCACGATTTTACGATAACAGATTCCGAACCGGCAGGTTTAGCAAGTTCTATCCAACCATATCTTGGTATATTATCATCTTTACTCGTTAAAGACATACCTACATAAGCTTGTTTAATTTCATCATTCCATTTCAAACTGTCTTTAAAAAGTTCGTTAGATGAACACAATCCGAACATTGCAGTTGCAGCATCGGCGCCGTAATTCGGTCCCATATTCCATCCGGGTTCTGTTCCTCCATAAATAAGAACTCCTTTGTCAAGTTTTGATACATAATAAAGTTTTGCCTCTTCCATTACTGTACCTCCGACAATTCCTTCTCCTGCCAATCGTACTAAAAACATAAATTGTTTAGAAGCTCCCTCTCCCGCAACTTGGAGTGTTATATCAAACTCTTCATTATCAGACTGACCGTCCCTATCATCGTCCAAAATAAAAAAATGTTTTTCTTGTTTTACTCCGTCAGATATTGTATCATTTGCATCGAAATCACAGAATAAACAATATTTTGAAACATCAAAATAGTTAATTTGTGCATTAATCCCGGTAAAAGATATTACCATCACTAATAAAAAAAATAATTTTTTTGTCATGTTAAATAATTTTTAGTTGTTATTAAAAAGATTGATAATTATGTAAAAGGTTGCATTATAACAAATATTATTTTATAATGCGTACAAGAAAATTTTAAAAAACTACTCAAAAATATTTGATTTTCGAGTAGTCTGTAATTTGTTATTCTTTTATGAATTTACGAATAAGTTGTCCGTAATCTGTATCGAAAGTAATATAATAAGAACCTGCTTTATAATTATTTACAGGTATAGTAATTTTATGCTTGCCATCTGTGTATTCTTTGGGTGAAATTTTTTCGATAAGTTTTCCTTCAATGTTATAAATTACACCGGAAATATTTGTTTCTTGTTGTAATTTAATGTTAATATTTACTTGATCGCTTACAGGGTTAGGATAAATACTCTCAATTGCAATTTTATCGGAAACAGGACTCATCTCGGAAATTCCGATATTTTCAAAGCTGTCTATGTTTAATTTTGACATAAAAATTTCAACATCTCCACCTGATTTTGCTGCCCAAAACGGATAAATATATTCATCGGTTGCAACTAATTGATAGTACTCTCCTATTAGCCAAAAAACACTGACTTCCTGCATATCAAAAGGCATATTATGATGATAGTCAGAAATATTTCTGTTTATTATTGTTTCTCCTCCGTCTTTTGATACTCCTACATAAAAACTTGTTAATTCCTTGTCGCCCTCTGCCTTTCTGCCATCAAACCAACTTAATATTAATACTCCGTTATTATTAACGTAAATTGAAGGTCTGTGTTGTGTTTTTCCTTCACCCTCTTCGTCATCGTTTACTCGTTTGGGTTCCGACCAAGTTTGTCCTAAGTCGTCGGAATACGAAAGGAAAATATCGACTCCGTTTACATCATCGTTGTCCCAACCGTTCCAGCAGATATAAACTCTGCCGTCGTATGATCCTCCGGAATTATCTACGGCGATATATGTCATTGGATTTAATCTTTTATATACTCTTTCGGTTTCATTTTTTTCGGGTGCTCCGGCAAAATATTTCACATCAACATGAGCAACGGTAACCGGATCGCTATATGTTGCACCGCTATCAGAAGAATAAGCATATTGTATAACTTGCTGTGGTACAAGAGTATCCGGCCAAGAGGGGAAAACAGTATGTACATTTCCTTTTCTATCTGCAACTACTGCACCTGCAGTCGGTGCTTTTGTTGTGTCTGCCGGGATTAATACCTTTTCGCTGAATTTTGTTGTTCCGGATTTTAATTTTCGCACTCCCCAAATGTTTTGAAGAACTTTAATATCACCAAACTCTGTAAGTGATACATATAAATCATTTGTTACGGGATCTACCGACATCCATTGTTTATCAGGAGGACAACATTCTTTTGTTTCTTTTATTTCTCCGTCTGTATAAAAGAATATTCCGTCTGTTATAATATCCTCCCCGTTACCGGCTCGAGAAAATGTTTTTCCGTTGTCGTCCGAGTATGCCCAGTATAATTGCATTGTCAAATCTCTATCTCCTGAATTTGCTCCGGCAAGACTACTCAAATACAGCCAACTGAAATATAATTTTCCGTTTGTATCGAATGCAAAAACAGGGTCTCCGCCACCGACAATTTGTCCGGCTCCTCCCGATAAATCTATTGTAGCGGGATTCCAAGTTGTACCGCCGTCATTCGAGTAATACAAAATAAATGAAATAGTTGTCATAGTTGTTTCCATCCACGATATTACAATATTATCCGGATTAGTTGGATTAATAGCAGAAAATAATTCAACATCATCAATTTTGTTTTTACTGATTTGAGTTATTTCTACTAAAGAAGACCCTTCTTTTTCTTCCATACCTTTTTCCGTACCGGAACCGATTGCCGTATTT
>JAOZMN010000391.1 GCA_029934265.1 Bacteroidales bacterium | reverse complement strand
AGAATTTTGTCCGGATTTAAGATAAAACTTTTTTGTGTGTATTTATTTTCTGTAATTTGAAGAAGTTTATTTACTTGGATATTCTTTTTTTCTTCGAGTAGCTTAAGTTCTTCCGAAAAATTATTAATATTTGCTTTTATTTCGGATATTTCGGACTGCAATTCCTGTTCATTTTTTTCTTTTTCGCTTACAATTATTTTATTTCCTGAAATTTCTTTGTCCAATTTATTTGTCATCTCAATTTTCAAGATATAATCCTCGCTCAAATTTTTTAATTTTAAAATAGCATTTGTTGAACTTCCTACACCTTTTATATATACGGAATATTTCGATAAATTTTCGACAACGGTTTTGCCGGCAACAATGAGTTTATTTATCTTTTCGAGTACTTGCAAAAATATTTCATTACTATTTTCTTTTTCTGTAATTTCTTCAATAATTTCAATTTGATTTTTAATTTCTTCGGCTTCTTCGATATTATTTTGCAAGGTATTTTTGAGCAAATTAATATCATCGGACTGAAACTCCGAATTCGATTTAAAATTTAATTTGTTAAAATTTTCTTTCAATAATTCCGTTTTTTTTATGTCATTATTTTGTTGTTTTCGATTATTCTCAAGTTGTGTATTTATTTGAGAAATATTTTTTTGAAGTTCTAAATTTTTACTGTCAAGTTTATTTTTCTGAATTTCTTTTTCTTTAAGTTCGAAAGTTGTTTTATCTAACAGGCTTGTATAATGCTCAACATAAGGGTGTTCTGTCGAGCCGCATAAAAAGCAAGCTGTATTTTCATTCAATTTTTTGCGGTCTTCTCCGTATTTTGCTTCTAATTGTTGCCTTTCTTTTTTAATTTTAAGTTCTTCAATATATTTAATTGCAATTTCCAAAGATTGTTTGTTTTCCAAAATATTTTCTCTTATTTCGGATAAGTTTCCTGATAATTTATTTTTTTCTTTATCTGTTTCTTTAATATTTTCTTTAAGCAAAAACAACTCTTCTGCAATTTTAAGTTGCTCATTTACAGACTGTAAATTATTTCGTAAGTCCTCTCTCCGTTCTTTAAGTTCGAGCAAATCATTTTTCCTGTACGAAATTTGTGAATAAATTTTCTCTATAAAATTTTTATTGTCGGTTATACTTTTATTTAAGATTGTTATTTGTTCCGTCCTGCTTTTACTTTGCTTAATCTGTTTATATTCAGGATATTTTGCTAATTTTTCTATTATTTCATCGGTTTCTTTTTTGGCATTTTCACTTTGTAGGATTTGAGCTTCGAGCAAATTTATTTCACCCGGAAAATCGGATAAAATTTTATCTTTTTCAATTTCTGAATTTGTTTTATCAAGAAGTTTTTCTAAACTATTTATCTTTTTTAAAATCAGAAGTTTATCTTTTGTAATTTGCTCGAAAGTTTTAAATTTTGCTGAAAGTCGTTTGTTATTTTCCTTTAATTTTTCGCTAAAAACATTTTCCGAAGCCTCAACTTTTTGTAAAATTTCCGCTACCGGTATTATTTCGGAAATCTGACCTGTAATTTTATTCAATTCTTCATTTAATTCATTTATTTTCAGATTTTCTTTTTCGATAACGGTTTTATAATTTTCCGATAACGTTTTATTTTTAAGAATATCCGATTTTATTTGAGCCAAATTTTTTTTATTGCTTATCAACTCTGAAATTTCAGTATTTAACGGCAATAATTTTTCATGGATATTAAGTTTTTCTATTAATTCTTTAAATTTTAATGAAATTTGGTAATGATTTTCTTTTTCTTTTTCTGAAATTTCCAAATCAGACAAATTTCCCTTAATCTCTTTTTTCAAAACAATATCTTTTTCAATATTTGTTTTGAGTAATTTAAGTTCTTTTTCTTCTGAAGCAAGTCTTGAAATTTCATTTTTATAATTTTGTTCTTCTTCAGGCGTTAAAATATTTATAAGTTCTTGTTTTATTTTCAGATTATCCAAAACCGAAGTTTCTTCTTTAAGTTTTTGATAAGTTGCCGTTCCTATTTGTCTGTAAATAAGCGTTCCTGTAATTTTCTCCAACAACTCTCCCCTACCCTTTGTATCCGATTTAAGAAATTTTGCAAAATCGCCTTGCGAAAGTACTACAGACTTTACAAACTGGTCGTAATCCAAACCTATAATTTCAGCATTTTTGGCAGGAACTTCTCCTTTTTTGAGGTCGAAAATATCATTTTTTTCGAGGTCGGTGATTTCCATATTATAATCCTGCAATTTGCCGGATTTTGAGGCTCTGTGGATATTCCAATGTGAGCGATATTTTTTGCCTTTTACCCTGTATTCTATTTCGGCAAAAGCATCGTTTGTATTTCGAGTAACTACGGCTCCGGTCTGGTCTATACTACCGGTTGAAAGTCGTCCCGTGCGGGGAGTTTGATTATACAATGCAAGCGTAATTGCATCAAGAATCGTACTTTTTCCGGAGCCTGTATTTCCTATAATCGCAAAAATTCCGGTATCGGCAAGTGGTGCTTTCGTAAAGTCGATTATCTCTTGCTCTCCTTTTAAAGAATTAATGTTTTTTAATCGTAAAGTTAATATTTTCATGTGTTTATGAGACTGGTGTAAAAAAGGTGTTTTTTCGTAATCAGACCCTAAGGGTTTGGAATAAATAATGAGTTCAGTATAAAAAGTAGATTTTCTCGAAATCAGACCCTTAGGGTTCTAAGTAATAAACTATAAATCAAATATTTAGATTTGTTAAATTTTGTTAAATCAAACCCTAAGGGTCTTTTTAGACTGAACTCATTTATAATTTGTAACTACAAATTTATGAAAAATAATTCAAATTAACCGGATATGTCGAATAGTTTATATGCTTTTTCAAGTAAAAACTTTACTGCAAGCAAATTATGTTTTATTTCTAAGAGTTCATTCTAAAAAGTGTACCTTCTTGCAAGTAGCCACTTAGAGCTTTAAGTAAAAGACTGTAAGGCAGGGATTTATGCTTATTGAATTTTATTAAATTAAACCTCTAATTCTTAATTAAATAATGGATATATCAAAAATTGAAAGGTATTCTTTAAAA
>JAOZMN010000066.1:990-11354 GCA_029934265.1 Bacteroidales bacterium | reverse complement strand
TATAAAATTAACAGCCTCAAGTGCATTTTCAAAAGAGTCGGACAGGTTTAAAAAATCAGTTTTTTTAACAAATTTCTCTACCAGCATACGAGAAATTTTATCATCATCTACTACAATACAATTCATTTGTTATACTTTAATTTATTAAATTTTAAAATTTTAAAGTTTTAAAGTTTTGAAATTGCACCTTTAAAACATACTAAATCTTAAAAATTCAGTATGTCTTTTATTAAAAACACATATCAAAACGTACAAATTCATAATCTCATTATTTTAACATAAAAAAAATAAAAATAATTTGTTTCGACAAATGTAATGTTTTACCGGCAATATAAAAAATATATGTATATTTGTTGAATTTTTAAAAATAAAATTGTGCAGAAAACAAATAATCAATAATTTCACAACCTAAAAACAAATGAATTCTAAAATTATATTTTTAATATTATTTTCTCTCTCTATAAGAGGAATTTTGTTTTCTCAAACATTGCTTGATGAGCAACAATTAGTACTTGCCAAAGAATTTAATTCGATAGAAGACGCACTTAAAACTCCTGATAAAGTTTATAAATTAAACTTAGGCGACAGAAAATTAACCGAATTTCCCGATGAAATTTTTCGACTTGTAAATTTGCAATCACTCGATTTATGGAAAAACGAAATAACAGAAGTTCCGGCAAAAATATCAGAACTTCAGAATCTGCAATATCTGAACGTGGGCGAAAACAAACTCCGAACCGTACCGCAAGAATTATCGGAACTTAAAAACCTGATAATGATTGATGCAGAAGAAAATGATATTGAATATATTCCGAAAATTATCTGTACTTTGCCTTTGCTGGAAAGTTTAAATCTTTCAGGCAACAAACTTGAAGAATTACCCGAAAATATAGGAAGTCTTACATCTTTGACAAATCTTAACCTTTGGGGAAACAACTTGGAAGAACTGCCTACATCAATAGGAAAATTGTCGATGTTGCAAAGTCTCGACCTTTCCGAAAATCAACTGCGAGAATTACCGGCGGAAATATCAACACTTAAAAATTTAATGATATTTGATTTGCATCGTAACGAATTACTCGAAATTCCGTCCGGAATCAGTATGCTTAAACAAGTTCCGTATCTGAATATCGCAGAAAACGAACTGAGAATTTTGCCCAAAACTATCGGAAACATGGAAAGTTTGCAAATGTTAAACTTATCCGAAAATCAATTATCATCATTGCCGAGCGAAATAGAAAAACTGAAAATTTTAAGAGAACTCGATATTTCAAAAAATAAATTAATCGAACTAAATCCGAAAATAGGTCAATTACAAAATTTGCAAATTCTTAACCTTGAAAAAAACGCACTCAAAGTACTTCCAAAAGAAATCGGTACACTCAAAGAATTACTCGAATTTGACGTATCATCTAATATTCTTGAATTTATTCCGCCGGAAATCGGAAATTTGAAAAGCCTTAAAATTCTGAATTTATTTAACAACAAAATTTCTTCTCTGCCTCCGGAAATAGGAAACCTGACAAGGCTGGAAAGTCTGAATATGTATTACAACAAACTTTCCGGAGTTCCACCGGAAATCGGAAAATTAAAAAGATTAAAAATACTTCATCTTGCTAACAACGAAATATCCAAACTTCCTGTTGAAATCGGTGATTTATCAAAATTGGAGCAACTTAACCTGAAAAACAACAGTATAAAAAAAGTACCCGATTCTTTCGACAAATTGGAGGCTTTAATTTATATAAATCTTGCAGGAAACGGTATGTCGGAAGGTGCCATAAACACCGTAAAATCATTAATTACAGACGAAACAAAAACAAGGTTTTAATTGACGAATGATGATTGAAGATTTTGCTTTCGTCGAATTATATCGAAATCCGACAAAATTTATTGTTTATACATTTTAAGCTCGTTATCGAGTCTTATCAAAAATTTCTCAAAAACCTTTCTTTCTTTTTTGTTCAAACCGGTAATACTGACCGAAGGAAACATAATTATTTTACCTTTATTCTTTGCCGTAAAAACAATATCTCTTTTCAATCCTCCGAAAGATTTATTTATTTTGAATTTATCGACAGCCCTTATAGGAATTTCAAAAGTTTTATATTTCCTGAAAAACGGGTGCGAAGAATAATAACGAACGATAATTTTTTCTTTTGTATCGTTAATATAAATAAAATCCGGTTTAAGCATCAATAAAAAAATATATACCGACACAAGAAAAGCAATTATTCCGACAATAAGGTCTTTAACCCAAAAATCATATCTTTCGAAGAAAAAAAATGCAGACAGCGAAGCTACAGCTCCCAATATTATCACATAAACCATTTTTAATTTGGCGGTAGTCAATTTATTTTCAAAAATCATAATTAAAAGTTTTAAATTTTATAATTGAGTTCAGTCTAAAAAGTAGATTTTCTCGAAATCAGACCCTTAGGGTTTTAAGTAATAAGCTATAAATCAAATATTTAGACTTGTTAAATTTTGTTAAATCAAATCATAAGGGTCTTTTTATACCGAACTTATAATTTATAAAAATAAAATAATAAACGATACAAAAACAAGCAAGTAGTCCGGTGCAGTTCATTTTTTTTTACTTATTTAAAAAAGTTTAACAAAATATTAAAATAATCATTCACAAAATTATAATTATTTTTTTAATTTTGTGAAGTTTTTAAATTTAAACATTAATCACTAACTAAACAGTATAATGAAAAATAAATTTTTATCTCTATTAATTGTATGTGCAATTTTGTTTTCAAATGTAAATTTGAGAGCAGGAAACGATGATGAAGGAATGTGGCTTCCGCTTCTGGTACAAAAGCTGAATATCAAAAAAATGCAAGCAATGGGCTTGAAGCTGACTGCTGAAGATATATACAGTGTCAATAAAAGCAGTCTTAAAGATGCAGTCATAGCACTCGACCACGGCTCTTGTACCGGTGAGCTGATTTCCAAAGACGGACTTTTTCTGACAAATCATCACTGCGGATATGGTGAAATTCAAGCACACAGCTCAGTTGAACACGATTATTTAACTAACGGTTTCTGGACTAAAAAACGTAAAGGAGAATTGGCAAATCCCGAAAAAACGGTTTCGTTTCTTAAAAGCGTTAAAGACGTAACGGCTGAAATAAACGCCAAACTTACCGCCGACATGACCGAAGACGAAAGAGCCAATATGATTAGAAAAATATCCAAAGAGCTTGAAGAAAAAGCAATGGAGAAGGCAAAAAAAGAGGGCAAAGATTGGTACGAAGCAGAAGTCAGTACATTTTTTAAAGGTAATGATTTTTATCTTTTTGTTTACGAAACTTTTAAAGATGTAAGACTTGTATTTGCTCCCCCTTCGTCCATCGGCAAATTCGGAGCCGACACCGACAACTGGATGTGGCCTCGTCATACAGGAGATTTTTCAATGTTCAGAATTTATTGCGATAAAGACGGAAAACCCGCTGAATATTCAGAAAAAAACGTACCGTATCACCCTAATCATTTTTTCCCCATCTCTATAAAAGGTGTTGAAAAAGACGATTTTGCAATGGTAATGGGTTATCCCGGAACAACAACAAGATACAAAACTTCATGGGAAGTACAACAAACTATCGACAACGAAAATTCAATCAGAATTAAACTTAGAGGACAAAAACAAGAAATAATGAAAAAAGATATGAATTCGAGCGATAAAATCAGAATTCAATACGCCTCAAAATATTCTCGTTCAACAAATTACTATAAATATTCAATCGGACAAAATAAAGGACTTAAAGCACTGAAAGTAGTAGCACAAAAAAAAGCTCTCGAAAAACAACTTATAACATGGATAAATAAAGACAAAGCACGAAAAGAAGAATACGCCGAAGCTTTGGATTTGATAAAAAATGCAACAAAAAACAATGACAAGTACGACATAATCAGTAACTATTGGTTCGAAGCATTGTACAGAGGTGCGGAAGTTCTTGGTTTTGCATGGAAAAACATAACTACCGAAGGACTGTTTTCAAAAGAAGAAGAAGCCGTAAAAAAACTCAAAGAAGAAGGCGAAAAATATTTTAAAGATTACAACCAACCTACCGACAAAGCTGTTTTTGTAAAAATGATGCAAACATATAAAGCCGACATCGACCCCGAATTTCACCCCGAATTTTTCCAAACCGTAAAAAAGGATTATAATGGTGATTTTAATAAATATGCCGATGATTTATATTCTAAATCCGTTTTTACCGACAAAGAAAGATATTTAAAATTTCTTGATAATCCGGAATTATCCGTATTGAAAAATGACCCGGCAGTTATCGTTGCAAAAACATCAATAGATGTTTACAAATTACTCGCTCAAAAAACAGCCGCTTTTGAAGCAGACCTTACAAAAGGACAAAGATTATTTGTAAAAGCGTTAAGAGAAATGGAAACCGACAAAACATTTTATCCCGATGCAAATTCCACAATGCGACTGACTTACGGAAAGGTCGGAGACTACTCTCCAAAAGACGCAGTAAGATACAAACACTACACCACGCTTACCGGCTATATGGAAAAAGAAGACCCGAACAATCCTGAATTTGTAGTTTTCGACAAACTTAAAGAACTATACTATAAAAAAGATTTTGGAAAATACGGACAAAAAAACGAAAACGGAGAACTCGAAATGCGAGTATGTTTCACAACCAACAACGACATCACAGGCGGAAACTCAGGGAGTCCGGTTATTAACGGCAACGGCGAACTTATCGGAGCCGCTTTCGACGGAAACTGGGAAGCAATGAGCGGAGACATAGCTTTCGAGCCACGACTTCAAAAATGTATAAACGTAGATATTCGTTTCGTACTTTTTATCGTAGATAAATACGCCGGAGCCAAACACCTTATTAAAGAAATGGAAATCGTCGATTAATAAATGAGACCGGTCAAGGTTTTATTATACTTATATTATGTGTAATAAAACCTTGACTAATCAAAATTATTAATTGTAATTTGTTAATTGTTAATTGCAAAAATGGTTCTATTTTATAAATTTTTCAACAATAAACACTTTGCCGTTAAGGTCAAAGATGATATTAACCAAAAACAACTTAAAGAAATTGACTGGCTTTTCGGAAGCGGAATGAGACTTTCAAAAAAAGAACTTGAAGGCATATTTGTCGGACCGAAAAAAGGAATAACGGAATCTTGGGTATCGGCTTTTAAAAAGCTGGCAAAAGAACGAAAAATTACCGGACTGATTGATATTGCAGGACTTATGAAACAAGACACCAAAGAAATAGATTTTAATCCGATATTTAACCGGCTGTACGAAAATGTAGGACAAAATTTATTTTCGGAACTGAAATAATGAACCGTATATGAGAAAACCCTAAGGGTTTAGTTTAATAAGATTTAACAAATCTAAATATTTTATTTACAGCCTTTTACTTCAAACCTTAGGGTCTGCTTACCGGCAATTACCGGTTTCACACCGGACACACCTTATATATTAAAACTTAGATTTTATATTAATGCAATAATCTGAAAATCAATAAGTTTAAAAACTTCAAAACTTCCGAATTTCACAAATTCAAGTATAAGTTTGGCAATAAATAAAAAATATTTAACTTTGCGGTCTCAAAAAATTTAAAAGGAATATATCCTTAATTATTAATTAATTAAAACATTTAATCATGTTAAACAGGTACGAAACCGTTTTCATCGTTACTCCCGTTTTATCTGATGTACAGGTAAAGGAAGCGGTAGATAAGTACAAAAAACTTATCAAAGAAAACAACGCAAAAGTAGTCCATGAAGAGGATTGGGGTTTGAAAAAACTTGCATATCCGATTAAACACAAATCCACAGGATTTTATTATTTAATCGAATTTGAAGCAGAAGGAACACTTATCGAAAAATTGGAGACAGAATACAGACGAGACGAACGTATTATTCGATTCCTGACTTTCAAAATGGATAAGTATTCAGTAAAATATGCTGAGAAAAAAAGAAATTTAAAACAAACCGAAAAAACTCAAAACTAAAATGGCAACAGCTTCAGACGTAAGATATTTAACACCCGTAGCGGTGGACACAACCCAAAAAAAATACTGTCGCTTTAAAAAGTACAGGATAAAATATATTGATTATAAAGACGAAAAATACTTAAAGCATTTTTTGAACGAACAAGGTAAAATTTTACCTCGTCGCTTAACAGGAACTTCTTTAAAGTATCAAAGAAAAGTATCACAAGCAATAAAACGAGCCAGACATCTTGCTTTATTGCCTTATGTTACTGATTTGATGACAAATAAGTAATTTTTTGTTGCTAATTTCGGAACTACCGGGTAATGAAACTTTGGCAAAGTTTATCAAATTAATGTCTCTGCACATTATCAAGTTATTATACATTTTGCCGAGTGAATTTTTCTAAGTTTTTTTGAATACATATCAAAAAAACTTAAATTATTATCTTAGTTTCGTTTCGAGTATTTATTTTTTATAAAACTCGCCGTAAATAACATTAAAAACTCAAAGAGTTAAAATTTTAAAATAAGATGGAAGTAATTCTTAAACAAGATATAGACAGACTGGGAATGGCTGACGATATTGTAACGGTAAAAGCCGGTTACGGTAACAATTTTCTTATCCCCAAAGGCTATGCGAAACTTGCAACAGTTTCGGCAAAAAAAATTCATGCCGAAAATTTAAAGCAAAGAGCACATAAAGAAGCCAAACAAAAAGAAATTGCCGAAGAAATCGCAAAACAACTTGAAAACAAAAAAGTAAAAGTTGGAGCAAAAACAAGTACAACCGGCAAAATATTCGGTTCCGTAAATACAATACAACTTACGGAAGCCATAAATAAAAAAGGCTTCGAGATAAACCGAAAGAAAATATCAATAAAAGAAGAACCTATAAAAGAAGTAGGAACTTATACCGCAGTAATCAAACTTCACAGAGAAGTAAAAGTAGAATTACCTTTCGAGGTGGTGGCGGAATAATTTTTTTCTTTATTGAAAATAAAAATATCGAATACCGATTTTTTACCGGCTATTAAATTGTTTTTCAGCCGGTAAGAAGTTGGTATTTTTAATATTTAACAGTTTCTAACTTTTTTTCGGAAAATATATGTTTTTTCGGAAAATTAAAATTATTACTTTTGTAAAAGTTTTAATTATTAAAAATTCAATATGAAGAAAATTTTATATTTTATTGTGGCAATAAGCCTTTATTTCGGTTTGTGCGAAATAAAAGAAACACAAGCACAAGTCGAGCAACCCGTAAAATGGAAATATACCGTAACAAAAGTAAGCGATACGGAAGTTTCTTTAAATGCAATAGCAAGCATAGATGATAAGTGGCATCTGTACGGACAATTTTTTGATGAAGGCGGACCGGTAAGAATGCAATTTACATTCAAAGACTCACCGAATTACGAAAAAATAGGAAAAGTCAGCGAGTGGCCCAAACCACACATTGAACACGATGATATTTTTGATATAGATATTCAATTTTTTGAAAAAAAAGTAACTTTTTCACAAAAAATAAAAATCCTTTCCGAAAAAGATTTTACAGTAGAAGGAGAATTATTCGGACAAGCATGTATAGAAATGTGCGTTCTTGTTTCTGATGAATTTGAATTTAAAGTAAAGGGAGTTCCCGGAGCAGGAACACCGAAAACGCAAGAAGTACCCGAAACTTCCGAAAATACGGTAAAAGACACTGTTGCAATTACAGATACCGTTGCAAAATCAGATATTATTACAGAAAAAGACTCTCTAATCACACCCAAAAAAGAAGGAGAATATATCCTTTCCGAACGTCCGAAAACGACACCGCATATCATAAAAGAAAACGCCGGAAGTTCCGAAAAAGATAATACTTCATTATTTTGGTTTTTCATAATCGCATTCGGTTTCGGACTGACCGCTTTAATTACACCTTGCGTATTCCCGATGATACCGATGACAGTTTCATTTTTCATGCACGGCAACAAAGACAAAACCAAAGGAAAAATGCAAGCAATTATTTACGGAATTTCAATAATTGTAATTTATACACTCCCGATTGCTCTTGTTATCGGAATTTCAACTGCACTCGGGGGCGATTCCATATCCGGCGATTTTGCCAACTGGCTCAGTACTCACTGGATACCCAACATTTTCTTTTTCTTGATATTCGTAATTTTTGCAGCATCATTTTTCGGAATGTTCGAAATACAACTGCCAAACCGGCTGATTTCAAAATCGGACGAAAAAGCCGACAAAGGCGGACTACTTGGTGTATTTTTCATGGCATTTACACTGGTTTTGGTCTCATTTTCGTGTACCGGTCCGATAGTCGGAGGTATTCTTATAGAATCCACGCAGGGAGGAACGTTTATCAAACCGATTATAGGAATGCTCGGATTTTCGGCAGGAGTTGCGTTGCCGTTTACCATGTTTGCAATTTTCCCGAATATGTTGCAAAAACTACCAAAGTCAGGAGGCTGGTTAAATTCCGTAAAAGTAGTACTTGGTTTTATCGAACTTGCTTTGGGACTTAAATTTTTAAGCATCGCCGACCAAACATATCACTGGGGAATTTTGGACAGAGAAATTTATCTTGCATTATGGATTGTAATATTCTCATTACTCGGTGTTTACCTTCTCGGAAAATTAACATTTTCGCACGACAGTAAAGTGCCGTTCCTGAAAGTTCCTCGTTTGATATTTGCAATAATTACATTTAGTTTTGTAATTTACCTTATTCCGGGTATGATAGGTGCACCGCTAAAAGCACTTTCCGGATATTTACCTCCAAAAGCAACAATGGATTTCGATTTGGAAAAAGCAATAAGCGGAGAAGCAAAAGGAAATATCTGTAAAAAACCGACTTACGATGATAAACTTCACTTGCCAAACGGTTTTATGGGTTATTTTGATTACTACGAAGCATATCAATGTTCTAAAGAATTAAATAAACCTATTTTTATAGATTTTACAGGACACGGTTGTGTAAATTGTCGTGAAATGGAAGCAAATGTTTGGTCAGACCCTCGAGTAAAAGAAATTTTGCAAGAAGAATATATTATTCTTGCCATGTATGTTGATGATAAAGACATTACAGTAAATGAAAAATATTGGTTTACATCAGAATACGACAAAAAAGTAAAGAAAACACTTGGCAAGCAAAATGCTGATATTCAAATAGTTAACTTTAATAAAAATTCTCAACCTTATTATGTATTAACAAATTGTAAAGGAGATGTCCTTGCCGAACCGAGAGCATATAATTTAGATATAAATGAATTTGTAAAATTTCTTAAAAAAGGAGTCAAAGAATTTAAAAAATTAAACAAAAAATAAACCGATGATTTTTTAATCTGTAAAGAAAAGATAATACAGACAAGATGCTTGTCTGTATTATTGTTTAAAAAAAATTCTACAATCAAAAACATGACTGGAGTTTCCTTAATTTTTATTTGAGCATTCTATTTTTTCCTTATTTTATCTAATTGTTTTGTCAATAATTGTATCTAATCTTTTTATTTTATAAGGATTATAGCCGAATTATATTGTTTTTTTGAGGAATCTTAAAATAGAACTCAAAAAAACAAACTCCCACTTGTAAAATTTATATTTTAGCTGTATTTCAAACAGTTAAGTTTAAATTCAAATATTTTTTAAGGAAACTCAAGAAAACATGAAGAAGAAAAAAGAAACATTTAAAGAAAAATGGAAAAATAAATCTTTATTTTCCAAAATAAGCGATTTTATATTTTTGGCATTATTAATTGCAATGTTTATACCGCAAAGCAGAATGGCAATCGGAGCTTTCGTAAACGGAATAAAAGCAAAAATCATACAGCCGGCTGTAGTCAGCAACGAAAATGCAGAAAAACTTTCCGAAACGGATTTTAACGTAAAAATGACCGCCACTTCCGGCGAAAGTATAAAGTTATCTGATTTTAAAGGGAAAGTTATATTTCTGAATATCTGGGCGACATGGTGTCCGCCTTGCGTTGGCGAAATGCCCGGTATTCAAAAATTATATGATAAGTTTAAAGACAAAAATGACATTAAATTCATAATGCTTTCCGCAGAAGATTTCGGTAAAATAAAACCGTTTATAGAAACAAAAGGCTATAGTTTTCCTGTTTATTCCATGGAGACACAACTTCCGGAATTACTTTCGACATCAGGTATTCCCGCTACTTTTTTAATTTCAAAAGACGGAAAAATTGTACTTAAAGAAGTAGGAGCAGCCAACTGGGGAGGCGATAAAATGACAAATATTATAAAGGAATTATTGAAATAAATAAAGTCTTCGACCTGTTTTAAAGTAAAATAATAATTATAAATACCTTATAATTAAATCATTATTAAAAATCTCCATAAAAACCTTATGAGAGA
>JAOZMN010000066.1:0-980 GCA_029934265.1 Bacteroidales bacterium | reverse complement strand
ATATAATAAAATAAATTAACTTTGCTTCATTATTTTTTGTTATTACAAGCACTTTCGCTACGATAAGCGACACACCGTTTTTATTTTTTTGCTTATTCGTAATTTTTTGTTTTACACGAATATTACTGTATTTTAAATAGGTCAAAAACCTTAATGTTTTTAATTGAATGGAATTAAGTCCCGAAGAAATAGAATTATTCATAAAAGAAGTTCAAGAAAATTCAAAATATGATTTTAGCGGATATTCCATAAAATCGTTTACTCGCCGTGTAGAAAAAATTGCGATGGATGCCGGCTTGGAATTTCCTGAATTGCTTGAAAAATTATCCTCCGATAAAGTTTTTTTGGAAAGAGCTGTTATGGATATAACAGTCAATACAACAGAGCTTTTCAGAGACCCGCTAATTTGGCAAAGTATTCGCAAGGATACTATTCCGCTTTATAAAAATTTGCCTGAAATTGACATTTGGCACGCAGGTTGTTCAACCGGACAGGAAGGATTTTCAATGCTTATCATGATGAAAGAAGAAGGATTATTTGAGAATACCAATTCTTTCGGAAGCGATTTGAACAGTGATGTTATCGAAACGGCTAAAAGCGGACAATATAAATACAGAGAAATAGACGAATATATACATAATTTCAAAACTGCTTTCGAGAAAGGCGAAAAAGCCGTTTTTGAAGATTATATTGAAGTTTCACGTTCCGGAAGCCTTATAAAAGTTTCAAAAAACATTGTTCAAAAACCTGTTTACAAACAAGTTGACCTTACCAAGTTTGAAAATCCGTTTGACAGAAAATTTCATGTTATTTTTTGCAGAAACGTGCTGATATATTTCAAACATTCCTTACAAAATCAAATTTTTGAGTTTTTTCATAGAAATTTACATACCGGAGGTTCTCTTATTATCGGAAGGCATGAAGGAATGTTGGGTCATATTTCAAGTAAATTCAAAAAAAACGGTGCTATTTATATTAAA
>JAOZMN010000065.1 GCA_029934265.1 Bacteroidales bacterium | reverse complement strand
GCATCAATAGAAGATGCCTTGGAAATAATGAAAACAAAAGGAGCGGCAAGGTATCTTGAAATTTCCGAACAAAATTGTCCGAGTTCAATAAACCAAAATATTTTTAATAAAGCCCAAAAATATAAGATTGTCGATTATGCCAAAATTTTTTATACAACAGATAAATATGCTTTTAAAATTGCAGCCGTCAAAAAAAGCCTTTCGCAAGGAAATCCTGTAATTATAGGTATGAATTGTCCCGACTCTTTTTACGAAGCCGGAGAATTTTGGAATCCTTCCGAAAAAAAGAAAAAAAATTACGGAGGACACGCTTTATGCGTTATAGGATATGATGATACAAAAGGTAAAAAAGGAGCTTTTGAAATAATGAACAGCTGGGGCAAGGAATGGGCAAATTCAGGCTTCGTTTGGATAGAATATGAAACTTTTGATGATTTCGTAGAATATGGTTACGAGATGATAAACATGAAACCGTATAAGGACGAAAACGGGTTCGATATGGCGGGAAGTATCAAATTTGTAAAAACATCGGGCAAAAATTCCGAAGCAAAACTCGATACGGAAACCGGAATGTATAAACTTTCCGAAGCATATAAATCCGGCACATTATTTCGCTTGATGATTTCAAATTCGCAACCTGCCTATGTTTACGTATTCGGCTCCGATGCCACAAATAAAATTTTTACTGTTTTTCCGCATAAAGCTACTGTCAGTGCAGCACTTACATACACCGAAAATGAAATCGCCCTGCCCGACCAAGACAATTACATAAAAGTCGATAATACAATCGGCAAAGATTATCTGTGTGTATTATATTCAAGAAAAGCCCTTAATATTCAAGAAATAACATCAAAAATAGAAGCCGAAATCGGAACTTTCTATCAAAAAATAAATAATGTACTTAAAGACAAATTACTTAAAGTACCGGAAACAGAATTAGAAACGGACAAAATATCTTTCAAAGCAAAAAGCACCGAAAAAACAATAGTTGCAATAATTATCGAAACAGAACATATTAAATAAGGTCTGTCTGTAAATTGTAGTACGAAATTTATTCCGTTTTTTAATTTATGAGTTCGGTATAAAAAGACCCTTAGGGTTTGATTTGACAAAATTTAACAAATCTAAATGTTTAATTTACAGCATCTTACTTAAAACCCTAAGGGTCTGATTGTGAAGAAATATATTCTTTAGACCGGGCTCATTAATTTATGAGTTCGGTATAAAAAGATCCTTAGGGTCTGATTTGACAAAACTTAACAAATCTAAATGTTTAATTTACAGCATCTTACTTAAAACCCTAAGGGTCTGATTGTGAAGAAATATATTCTTTAGACCGGACTCATTAATTAAAAAATGAAAACCTTTAAAAACGGTATCATATTAAGTATATTAATATTGTCCAATCTTGTCGGCTTCACCCAGTGCGACAACGAATTTGGTGTTTTTATCTGTGCCGATAAATTAATGATGCCCGAAGTAATTTATTTGAGCGATTTTCCTGTAAACACAAGAATTACCAAAAATCTGAAACGAAATAACGGCTTAAGTTGGGACGTATATTTGAACGAAAATACAAATTACCGATTTGCACTGTGTTGCAACGAAGGTTTGAGCGACATTGTAATGAAACTTTACGGTTCGCCTGAAACGGAAAATACACCTTACGCTTCAACATTTGACGGAAAAACGGATAACGAAAAATTTGATTTTATTTGTAAAAAATCCGGATTTTACAAAGTTTCTATAAGATTCAAAAAAAAGAGAGGCATAGGGAAAAAACTCTGTGCAATAGGACTAATGGGATATATCGGAAAAATAAGATAAGCAAGATAAACAAATTACAATGAACAATGAAAATAATTACCGGAGAATACTTTTCACAAGTTTAATGATTTTTTTAGTTCCTTTTATCATTTTTTCGCAAGATGTAAAGACAGATACTTTGCAAATATTTTTTTTTGATAATGAAATAAAATTAAATACTGAAAATCAACAGAAAATAAATAATTTACTTTCCTCATTTAAAGAAAACTTTACTTATACTTTTCAAATATACAGCTATTCAGGAATTGTTGCAGAACCTGATAATTTTGAAAAAAATGCTCAAAAACGCATAAATAACGTAAAAAATTATATTCACACAAAAGGAATTTCGTATAATTCGTTCCGAAAAACAAAAACAATTTTATCCGACCGGAATAATTTACCTTCTCATATTATCGGTCAACAAACCGGAAAAATATATGTCCTTATAATAATAGATTTTTTTCAAAAAAAGAATCCTGATTTTGCGGGCAATGCGGGCAAAAAAAAATTGCTTAAAGATATTCTTGAAAATGGATTAGATGCTTTCAAAGAAGGCGATAATATTTCGATAGCAAATTTTAATTTTCAAGGAGGAAGACATTTTCTTACTAAGCGTTCAAAACCGCAACTTTCCGTATTACTTGAAATTATGAAAAAATATCCCAAACTTGAAATAGAAATACAAGGACATATTTGCTGTCAAGCAATCGGCGAGCCGGACGGATACGATATTGACACAAAAGAATACAGATTATCTTATAACAGAGCAAAATACATATATGATTATCTTGAAAAAAATGGAATACAAAAAACAAGATTGTCTTATTACGGATTTTCAGGCAGTCGCCCATTGGTCAGAGAAATAGATGAAGAAACAAGAGCAATAAACAGAAGAGTAGAACTGAAAATATTAGCAAAATGAGGTCTCCGACCTCTTTTTAATGGGGCAAAGCCGTATTTGTAAAAACAATAACAAGTTATTATATAAAAGTTGATGCGGAAAAACTTTTGTATTAGTATTTAGAGGCGTATTTCATACCGAATTTCCCGTACCTTGTAAAAGTTTCCCTGCATATTTTTCAGTCCATTTTTCTTTTATTGAAATAATATTTGAAGCGTCTGTAAAAGGAGGATATTTTTTCTTAACAGTAAGACGTTGATAATGATGAAAATAAACACCGGAAACAACAACAGGCAAATTAATATCATTTTTTTCGAGATGTCGTTTTTTGCATCGTAAAAAAATATCAAAATCAGCAGCTTGAATTTTTTCGTCCCATAAACCAATTTTTTCGACAGCTTTTTTTGTCAGAAATACAGACGAACCGGAAATTCCTTCAAAAATATCGTTTCCGTACAGTTCGTATCGTTTTTGAGTATAACTTTCCCAATTTCCATACATTATTTTGTGCATCAGAAGCAAAATATTACGTTTTTGTCCGAACAAAAAATTCAAAGGATTTTTAATTGCTTTCCATTTATTTGAAATTTTATGAGTAAGCTCCGGAGTTTGCAAACGGTCGTTTGTACAAACAAAACACATCTCAAGTTTCTTATTTTTAGTAATTTGAAATAAATTTTTATCCCAATTTTTCGATACAATGACATCGTTGTTCAAAAAAAGAAGTTTATCGTATTTCGCAATTTTTATACCTTGATTTTGACAATAAGGATAAGAATAATTATTTTTATTCCGAATAAGCACGGCACCGTTTTTTTCAAAAAACTCCGGACTTCCATCGTTAGAAACATTGTCGATAATGATAAGTTCGTATTCATTTTGAGTATATTTTCGCAAATAATGCAAAAATATTTTATTCATGTTCAATTGATTGTGTATTGCAGTGATTATGCTTATCATTCCGGTAAAATTTATTAGTTTTGCAACTGCAAATTTATTCTTTTTATAAAGAATATCAAATTTTGAAAATTTAATAAAATATACAAATACGTTTAAAATTTAATAATGTGAAAGATATACTTACTGTACTGAAATACGCATTGAAATATAAAAAATACGCATTTATAAATTTGGGATTTAATATTATCTCAATATTTCTTGCATTATTTTCGTTTACGCTTATCGTTCCGTTTTTACAAATATTGTTTAAACAATCGGAACTTGTAACTGATTATCAAGTGTTTGAATTTTCGATAAAAGGTTTGGAACATTCTTTTAATTATTTTTTGAGTACAATAATTTTGGAATACGGCGAATTACAAGCATTAATAACAGTTAGTATTATAATGATTATCAGTACTTTATTCAAATCTATTTTTGCTTATCTCGCAAGTTTTTTCATGGCACCGGTAATGAACGGCACGGTTCGTGATTTTCAGAAAAAAGTTTACGATAAAATATTGGAATTGCCACTGTCTTATTTTTCCGGTGAGAAAAAAGGAGATATAATGTCTCGTGCTTCTGTGGACATTCAAGAAATAAAATTTACAGTAACAAGTTTTCTTGAAGTTGCTGTAAAAGACCCTATTACAATAATATTTTTTCTTACTTATCTGATATTTACAAGTCCCGGTTTGACTTTGTTCGTAATAATTTTCTTGCCTGTTGTAGGAATAGTTATCGGAAAAATCGGAAAAAGTTTGAAGCGAAATTCGATGAAAGGGCAAAAAAAATCCGGCGAAATTTTAACAACTATTGAAGAAACACTTGGCGGACTAAGAGTTATAAAAGCATTTAATGCCGAAAAATTCGTAACGCAAAAATACAGTTTTTTGATAGCCGAATTTTATAGAATAATGAACAAAGTTACTCGCAGAAATTCTTTATCGAATCCGGTAAGCGAATTTTTGGGAACATCGGTAATCGTTACGATAATTATTTTCGGCGGAAGTTTGGTTTTGGGAAAAGAAAGCACACTTACCGGTGCAAGTTTTATTACTTATATTGTGGTTTTTTCACAAATACTTACTCCGGCAAAGTCTTTATCCAGAGCTTATTACAGCGTAAAGAAGGGGGCTGCCTCCATCGAAAGAGTAAATCATATTTTAAATGCAGAAAATAATATCAAAGAAAAACAAAATCCAATAAAAATTTCGGAATTTAATTCAAAAATAGAATTTAAAAACGTCTCTTTTAAATATGCTGAAGATTATGTTCTTAAAAATATTAATTTAATTGTAAATAAAGGTGAAACAGTAGCACTTGTAGGGCAATCAGGGTCGGGAAAATCAACTCTTGTAGATTTATTGCCAAGATTTTATGATATAGAAGAAGGTGAAATTTTAATTGACGGAATAAATATTAAAGAGCTTTCAATAAGAAGTTTACGAGCTTTAATGGGAAACGTAAATCAGGAAGCCGTACTTTTTAACGACACAATTTCGGCAAACATTTCTTTCGGTACGGAAAATGTCGGAAATTCGGAAATTGAAACCGCCGCAAAAATTGCAAATGCTCATAATTTTATCGAAAAAACAGAAAATAAATATCAAACAAATATCGGAGACAGAGGCGGTAAACTTTCCGGCGGACAACGCCAGCGACTGAGTATAGCAAGGGCTGTACTGAAAAATCCTCCGATTTTAATTCTCGATGAGGCTACATCGGCTTTGGATACAGAATCGGAAAAACTTGTACAAGATGCTCTGAACAATCTGATGAAAAACAGAACTTCAATAGTTATAGCTCATCGACTTTCAACTGTAAAATATGCCGATAAAATTTGCGTTCTGCAAAATGGCAAAATTATTGAAAAAGGAAAACACAACGAACTGATAGAAAAAAATGGGACTTACAAAAAATTACACGATTTACAAATGTTTTAACCTGCAGATCTCCGTCTGTGTTAATACTTTTAGTTGTTATGTGTCTGACAATTAACGACTTGCATCGGTTTTTCAATAATTGGACTTCACAAGCACACACAACTTAAAAAGCCTTGATTTACAGCAATTTACAAGTGCAAAGAAACTATGTTTTTTAACGAATATTAACTAAAATGCTAATAATAAAACACTTACAAAAAACAAATAACGTCCGGTTTTTCAGCCCATATTTTTGAGGTCTGAAACTGAATAATGTCTTCATCTTTTTAATATTGCTGTAACGAGTGCATGAACAACATTAAAAAGATAGAAGACTTTTTAATTTATCTAAAAAAACAAATCACGCTCGCCGGCTTTTATTTTATCGAGTTTTTTTTGCAGTGCTTCCTTATTGGTAATATCATTTTTTGCCATTTTTCTTACTATAGACTCATAGCCTTTTTCTTTGACTTCCGGAGTTGCATAATCTTCAAGATATTCTGCCATAGTGAGTATCGCATTCGGTCCGCAAAATCTTTTTATAAATCCGGGAACGGAAAATTCCATGAAATGCTCGCCGGTTCTGTTGAGTCGGTAGCAAGCGGTACAAAATGAAGGCATAAAATCGGAATCAATAAGTTCTTCGATAACTTCTCCGAGACTTCGAGTGTCCGAAATTTCAAATTGTTCCAAGTTAAGGTCTTGATTATCGGAACTTTGTTTGCTGTATCCGCTCATTTGTATATTTGTACCTCCGTCGATTTGTGAAACTCCGTAAGTCAGCACTTCTTTACGGATATTTACAGGCTCTCTTGCCGTGAGTATCAAGCCGGTATATGGAACTGCAAGCCTCAATATTGCAACAAGTTTTACAAAATCTTCATCGGATACAAAATGTTTTTCATCAATATTCAGTTGTGAGGCATTTTGTATTCTCGGAAAAGAAAGCGTATGCGGTCCTACATTGAAAACTGCTTCAAAATGATTTACGTGTCGAACCATTGCCATGACTTCGTATCGCCAGTCGTAAAGTCCGAAAAGTGCTCCTATTCCTACATCATCAATACCGGCTTGCATGGCTGTATCGAGTGCAGTTAGTCGATTATTAAAATTCTTTTTCTTGCCTCCCGTATGAACTTTTGCATAAGTTTCTGGGTGGTACGTTTCTTGAAAAATCTGATAAGTTCCTATACCGGAATCTTTTACAATTTTAAAACCTTCGAGCGAAAGCGGAGCCGCATTAATATTTACACGTCTTATTTCTCCGTTACCGCTTTTTACTTTATATACTTCTCGCACGCTTTGAGCCATATATTCCGGCGAATAATCGGAATGTTCACCGTAAACAAGTATCAAACGTTTATGTCCCGTGTCTTGCAACATTTTAACTTCATTTTGGATTTGCTCCGAATTTAAAGTTATGCGTTGCTGGTCTTTGTTGGTAACTCTGAAACCGCAATATTCACAATTATTTGTACATTTATTTCCTATATATAAAGGTGCAAAAAGTACAATTCTGTCTCCGTAAACATTATTTTTCAATGTTTGAGCGGCTTTTTTAATTTCCGCAATAAGTTCCGGCGAATCTGCTTTAAGCAAAATTGCAGTTTCCTGTAAGCTTAATCGTTTCTTTCCCAGAGATTTGGCTATTACTTCGCTTACTTCTTCTTTTGTAGGATTTGCATTATTGAGAAATTCAATAATTTCTTGAGAATCAATAAACGGTTTACCTTGCTCATCTTTTATCGAATATTCTTCCGGAGTGTAAAACATAATTTTTAATTATTATATTAATAAAAAAGTTACTTTATGAATGCTGATTTTACTTTTAATCCTCTTAACATACCGAGCTGTCCGGAAAACGCACCCATTTCATCGGTTGTTCCTTCCAAAACAAGAGAGACTACACTCATTTCTCGGTCGTGCAAAGGAATACCCTGTCTTCCGATAATTAAATGCGAAAATTTGGTAATAATCGAATTTAATCTCGAAATACTTTGTTTGTCTTCTATTAGTATAATTATTGTTCCGAGTCTCCTTTCGTTCGGCATTTTCCGGCAGATTAGATTATGTTATATGTTCCTTATATTCAATTTATATCGAAAATTCGACATATAATTCAATACGCAGACTTTGGATTTGTTGAATGCAAAAATAAATCTTCTTTATGATAAAAAATATGACTTTTGCGGTGTTTTTTTATGTTGTATGATAGGATTTAAAGTCGAAGACCTTATTTTTCAATGTAATTTTTTATATTTATTTTTAGGGAAATAAATTTGCTTACATCACCACCGTAGCTCAAAATTTCACGAATAATACTTGAACTTATCGGTGAATGTTCGGGTAATGTCAGCAGAAAAAGAGTTTCTATACCTTTTAAGGACAAATTCATTTGTGCGATAGCTCTTTCGTACTCAAAGTCTTGAGCGGTTCTTAGTCCTCTTAAAATATATTTTGCATTTTGTTCTTTGCAAAAATCAACAGTCATTATATCATAAGACATTACTGAAATTTTTTGTTCGTCTTTAAATATCTCACCAATCATTTTTTTTCTGTTTTCCAACGAAAAAAAACCTTTTTTTTGAGAGTTATAACCTATTGAAATTATTATTTTGTCAAAAATATCCAAAGCTCTCCTTACTACGGATTCATGTCCGATTGTAAAAGGGTCGAAAGAGCCGGGAAAAATTGCTGTTTTTAACATAACTGTATTTTTAATTGTGAAGTTTTGAAAAATCTATGATTTTTCAAATTTGTTCATTGTAAATTGTTCATTGTAAATTGTTTTTCTATTTTTTCTGATTTTTTGATTGTTGCTCTGAGCCAATTCAAAATTAATCGGTCCTTCTCTTCTTCCGAAAGTTGGAAATTAACACCGGATTTTCGTACTTTTTCGGAAAGAGTACTTAAAAATATGGACGCTGAAACCGAAATATTAAAACTTTCGGTGAAACCGTACATTGGAATTTTCACAAATTCATCGGCATTTTCCAGTGCAATCTTACTTAATCCCGGCATTTCGGAACCGAACATTAGTGCAAATTTGCCTTTTTTAATATCAAAATTGTGCAAATCGACTGTTTTTCCGTGTGGAGTGGTGGCAATTATTCTATAATCTTGATTTTTAAGTGTTTTTATTGCATCAAGAGTGTTATTTTCAAGTTTGTTATATCTGTGCAAATCCAACCACTTGGACGAACCGAGTGCGACATCGGGATTTATACGATATTTATTTTCATTTTCAATTATATGCACATTTTGAACTCCGAAACAATCACAAGAACGGAGAACTGCACTGGCATTATGTGGTTGATAGATATTTTCAAGTACTACTGTTATGTAATCGGTTCTGTTTTGTACAGTTTTCTTAAACAATTCATATCTTTCTTCGGTTACAAATTCTTTAAGATATTTTATTAATTCTTTCATTTTTAAAAAGTTAATCAAATGAGTTTCGGGAAAATTACACAAAAAAAAAAGAGCACAAAAACAGTACCCTTTTTTTATAATTCAATTTTTTAAAAATTAGTTTACAAAACCTGCTAATTCACTTCCCGGTTTAAATTTAACTACTGTTTTTTTAGGAATTTTAATTTCCGCTCCTGTTTGAGGATTACGTCCTATTCTTGCTTTTCTTTCTGCAGTAGAAAACGTACCAAAACCAACGAGAGAAATTTTATCTCTTTTTTTAAGAGTTTCGTTTGTTGTTTCGATAAAAGCGTCTAATGCTTTTTTTGCGTCAGCTTTTGTTAGTTCTGTTTTTTTTGAAATCGAGTCAATTAATTGTGCTTTATTCATAATAAATATATGTTAAATGATTATTAATATACCGCAAATATATAGGTTTTATAGTAACTACCAAATTTTTGAAAGTAAAAAATATAATTTTTATTTTCCTTTAGTCCTAAAAATTAGACAATTAGAGAAAGCTATATACATATACATTTAATTATAAGTGTGTTATAAATATTTTGCAAAAAGAAACTTTTTTTTCAAAAAATGCCAAAAGCTACAATTTATAAGAGTTATAGGCAATAAAACCCCTGTTTGGGACATTTCTAATGTGCCTTGGGATTCAAAATTTCAACGGGCGTGTGCAATAAATAGGGGCATATTGAATATGCCCCTATTATAAATTTAAATCAAATATCTTGCACCCGGATTTTGAGCATTTACAACGGCAATAGCAGTCATATTTACTATTTCCCGAACTGATGATTCTAATTGTACAATATGAATAGGTCGATTTAAGCCCATAAGTACAGGTCCGAGTGCTTCGGCACCGCCAATGGTTTGCATCATTTTATATGCAATATTTCCTGAACTCAAGTTTGGAAATATAATTGTATTTATATCTTTGTCTTGAAGTTTTGAAAATGGGAATTTTTTGTTTCTTAAAGTCGGATTTAATGCAAAATTAACTTGCATTTCACCATCAACAATAAGGTCGGGGTGTTTTTGATGCAGTATTTCTACTGCTGCACGTACTCTTTCGGGACTTCCAGACCTTGTTGTTCCGAAATTAGAAAATGAAACCATTGCTATTTTCGGCTCATAGCCCATGTTTTTTATATTCTGAGCGGTAAGTAAAGTTGTATCGACTAATGTGTCGGTGTCGGACATTCTGTTTACTGTTGTGTCTGCAAAAAATAAAGGTCCTTTTTTTGTCATCATTATATACATTCCTGCAAGATGCTTAATTTTTTGTGCACAGCTTACAACTTCAACTATCGGACGAAGTGCATATGAATATTTTGTTGAATATCCGGTAATAAAGGCATCTGCTTCACCGTGTTCTATCATCATTGCTCCGAAATAATTTTTACCATTCATCTTGTCCAAAGCCTCTTGGTACGTCAATCCTTTTCTCTTTCTTTTTTCAAAAAGATATTCAGCATTTCTCTTTCGTCTTAATTTTTCTTCCGGACTGTGTGGGTCTACAATTTCGGCATTATACAAATCTTCAAGCTCAAATTCTTTTATTATTTCTTTTATTTTGTTCTTGTCGCCAAGTAAAATAGGCTCCGCATAACCATTGGTTTGTGATATTTGAGCTGCTCGTAATACGTTGTAATTATCGGCATCACCGAATATTACTTTTTGTCTGTTTTGTTTGGCTTGTGTGTGTATTTTTCGTACTAATTTGTTACTTCGTCCTACTCTTGACAATAATTTTTCTTCATAGACTTCCCAGTCTATGTCGGTTATTTCGGCTACGCCGGATTTTATGGCGGCTTTTGCAACTGCCATAGAAACTCTTGTTATAAGCCTTGGGTCGAATGGTTTGGGAATTATATATTCACGTCCGAACATCAAGTGTTTTTGCTGATAGGCATTGTTTACTTCTTCGGGAACGTCTTCTCGGGCAAGCTCGGCAAGAGCATATACTGCTGCAAGTTTCATCTCATCGTTAATCGTTTTTGCTTTTACGTCCAAAGCACCTCTGAAAATAAACGGGAAACCAAGTACATTATTCACTTGATTAGGATTGTCGGAACGTCCTGTTGCCATTATTATGTCTTCTCGAGAAGCAACAGCATCTTCATAAGAAATTTCAGGGTCGGGATTTGCCATTGCAAAAACAACAGGATTTTTTGCCATGGATTTAATCATAGCTTGACTTACAATATCTTTTGCCGATAATCCGTAAAATAAATCGGCACCCTTCATTGCTTGTTCGAGTGTGTCGATATTTCTTTTTGTTATAAAATCTTTTTTATAGATGTTAATATCTTTTCTTTTACTATTGATGACACCTTTACTGTCACACATTACAATATTTTCTTTTTTTC
>JAOZMN010000390.1 GCA_029934265.1 Bacteroidales bacterium | reverse complement strand
AAAATAATAGTAATCCAGACCATAGGCATTTAACGAAATAAATGCGTCGGCAAGTGCAAAAGGTCCGTCAATAGAACGTAACAGCGAGCCGAGTGTATAATTTCTTACGGTTGTCAGCTCGGTTTGAGTAATTAATTCGGTTCGCATTATTTTTATCTCTTTGTCGATTTCCACAAGTGCTTTATTGCAAACCTCTTTACCGGTTTCGGCATAAATCATAAAAAAACCTGATTTTAGAAATGACACAAGAGCAGAGCCGATTCCGTAAGTATATCCTTTATCTTCACGAATGTTTTTCATTAATCTCGAACCGAAATAGCCTCCGAGTACGGTATTTGTAAATTTCAGTACGGCATAATCAGGGTGCAATTTGTTGAAAAGTATTTTTCCTTGTCGGATAGAGGTTTGTACCGCTTCATTTTTTTGAACTTTCAATATTTTTCTTTCCGAAGGTGTATTTTCAAAAGTTAAAATATTATCTTTTATGCCGGTATTCAGCTTTTTATTACCGAAAAAATCATCAAGTATTTTAAGGTGTTTTTCTTCTATTAAGCCGGATACAACTATTTTGAAAGAATTTTCTTTATATTTTTCAGTATAAAATTTATTTAAAATTTCATTGGTAATTGTATCAAAATTTTCCGCTGCAAGTACTCTCCCGTAAGGGTGTTCGGTAAACAAACTTTGAAAAAATTTATTTTGAGCCAGTGTTTCCGTTTTTTGTAAACTTACCGTATATGACTGAAACATACGTTGTTTCCATGTTTGAAATTCTTTTTCCGGAATTGTTGCATTATAAATTATATCGCTGACCAATTCGAGTGTTTCGTTCAAATATTTATTCAGTGTGTAAAGCGATATATTTCCGGTATGTTTGCCGGTGGAATATTGTATATATGCTCCGTAATAATCAAATTTTTCGGCAATTTCGGCAGAACTGAATTTGCTTGTACCCTCTTTGAGCATTGCATTTACGGCTTGTGCCGTAAGTGGATTTTCATCTAAGGCTTCTCCGGCTCCGAAAATAAAATCTATTCGAGTAATTTCTTGTTCGCCGGCATTTATCAAATAAACTTTTTGTCCGTTGGAAAGTTTATGCTCGACCGCTTGCTTGATGTCTATTTTGTCGATAGATTTATATGCGGGTTGTTGTTTTCTGTCTAAATTCATAAAAAATAATTTTCGATTGTTTCACAAAGGTATAAATAATTTTGAAATCTTATATTTTACTTGAAATTTTTAAAAATATCGTGTAATCTTAAAACTTGTGAAAGTACTTGTTTATCATCGTAATTATGTATTATATAATCTGCAAGTTTGTTTTTTTTTTCGTCCGAAAATTGATTTTTAATTCTTGATTTTATTTGTTCTTCGCCGGTATTATCTCGTTCGGCAACTCGTTTAATTCGGATTTTTTCCGGAGCATATACCGTAATATTAATATCAAGTTCTTTGTACAACCCTGTTTCAAAGAGTATTGCAGATTCTTTTATTATATATGGAAAATTTTGTTTGCCGGCTTGTTTGTTAAAATCTTCTTTTACGAAAGGGTGAACTAAGGAATTTATTTTTTCGAGTTTATTTTTATCGTTAAAAATTATTTCGGCAAGTCGTTTCTTATCTATTTTTCCGTTTTCGGAATATATATTTTCACCGAATTCTTTTTTAATTTTCAGGATAAGATTTTTGTTGTTATTGATTAAAAATTTAGCTTTTTCATCAGAATCATACACCGGAACTCCAAGTATTTCAAATATTTTTCGGACAGTGGTTTTCCCGCTTCCGATATTTCCTGTAAGTCCGATTTTTTTCATTGTTTTTTTTGAAATTATGAAGTTTCTAAAAATTGTTCATTGTAATTTGTTATTTGTTCATTGTAATTTGATTTCCACAATATAGTCTATTTTATGAGTACCGATTTTTAAGTCGTTAATATTTTCGGGTTGTTTATTTATTTTTAAAGTCATTTTATTGCTTTTAAGTTTGCTTGTTTCTTTATAATCAACCGAAATATCAAAATCTTTGATACCTGTTTTTTCGTATAAAGATAAGGGCACTTTGAATGTCAGATTTACAATATCCGGAAAAATTTTAAGATTTATAGTGTCGGGTAAATTTAATATTTTTATGGGAACTCGAATTTTTTTTTCGGTATATTTTTCTATCGGAATATTTATGGTTACTTCTTGTGGGTTTATTTTAATTCCTTTATTATTTTTCAGAGTAATTTTTTCTGTTATTGATTTTTCGACATTTAAAAATTCCACTTGTTCCGGTTGGGCAAAAGCAATTAGTTTTACGTCTTCTTTGAGTCCTGAAATTTCGATACTGTCAGGTTTTATTTCGATTTTACCGGAAATCATGTACATTTTTTTGCATTTGATATTAAATTCGGCTGATACCGGAATTTTCTTTTTTATTTCTTCCGAAAAATTAAAAATTACAGAGTCCGGACTTATAGCAAGCACTTCGATATTTTGAGAAACTTGTTTATTTATCTGACTTAAAAAAGTTCCGGTAAGCAAAAAATTTATAAATGTATCTTTTTCGGAAATTTGATGCAGTTTATTTCTGTTAATATCTATTATTAAGGCATTTAATTCAATTTTTGATTTAATATTTAAAATATCGTAACCTGAAGCCGATATTTTCAAATCGACATATTTAATTGTTTCGGAAGTGAGTACTTTATTTTTTGGTAAGTTGATAAATTTTATGGGATATTTAATTTGTGTTGTATATTCCCCGTCCAGAGCGTTCAGAAACCAAAATATTGTGGCAAGTATCAAAAAAATGAAAAATATTTTTCGTTTTTTGGCGGCTTCTTTATCTTTCAAATTATCAAGTAATTTTCTTGATAATTTTTGATATATTTTTTTTACGGTTTCGTTTTTATCGGACATTATTTTTAATAAAATAAAAAAGCTCAAAGGTCGGTAAAGACAATCGAGCTTTTGAAGAGATTAAGGTTTTCGACCTTGTTTTACGGAGGCAAAAGCCGTATTCTTAGTGATGATTATTTCCGTTGTTTTTTTGTTCAGTCGGAACATTTACCATTCCTTTGAG
>JAOZMN010000064.1:8263-11398 GCA_029934265.1 Bacteroidales bacterium | reverse complement strand
AAAAAAAAAGGAAAATTCAGGCTACGGAATTGAGATAGTCGGACAACACGAAGTAACAGCATCCGAAATTGATAAAGTGTTCTTGTTGAAGCCAGTTGAGGATAGTGAAGCTATTCTAACTATCAAGGCAGAAGATATTGGTCAAGAACTTATGGGCAATGAGCTTACTGTAAAAATGATTACAGAAGCTAATTTCGGAGCAAGAATCGACTTACATGGGATACATATTGGAGAGCAAAGAGCTGAGTGGGATGGGGTTAGTGACTATAAAACTATAAGATTCCAACAGTTAGACGAGACGCTAAAAATAAGCTTTTTCTATACTAACAACGGATTAACAGCAGTATTGGTTTAATTATAATGAAAACAACAACTAAAATCTACAACGATATAATTGCAGAAAAACAATCAGGCAATTATACAGAACTTGATGAGTTAAATTCTACATCTAAGGTTGCCGTCTGGCGACTTTGGGTGTGGATATTTGCTTTTTTTTCAAAAGTAATATATGAAGTTCAAGATAGTTTTAAAAGCTATGTAGAAATTTTCTTTGCAAAAAATCAAGTAGGAACACTAAGTTGGTGGATAGATACTGTCGGTAAGTTTCAGTACGGAGATATTTTACAATTCATTGACAAAAAGTATCAATATTCAGTACTTGATACCGATAAACAAATAGTAAGCCGTGTTGCATTATCAGTACAGGAAAGTGTGTTGGAGTTCAAAGTTGCTAAATTCGAAGATGATAAACTTGTTAGCCTAACAGTTCCAGAATTAGAGGCTTGCGAGTCGTATATTAATAGAATAAAACCAGTAGGAACTTATATAAGTATAAACACTTATAGTGCAGATAATCTCAAACTTGGACTAAGAATTTATTACAACGCTCAATACTCACAATCACTCATAGAAACACAAATCAATGATAAAATTAGTGGGTATTTATCAGAAATAATATTTAACGGTTCTTTGTCGGAAACTGAGCTTACAGATGAACTCCAGCAAATAGAAGGAGTTGTGAATCCTGTTTTTATTTCAGGAGAAGCAAAAGCGAGTTTTGAGCCTACGTATAATTTATTTGAAGATTATTATCAAGCCGTTTCCGGATATTTTGAATTAACAGAGTTGAACTTAGAATTTATAGCAAAATAAATAAAAATGTTTAATATTGATTTTGATTATTTAATAGAAATACTATTGCCTACTCGCTTGAGAAAGCTACGTTTTCGCAAATGGTTAAAGTTAATCTTATCATCATTAAATAAAGTATATAGTGATTTTAAAGTATTTACAGATAATAAATTATTCTATCTGAATTTCACTTCACAACGACTTTATTTAGAAAAAAAGCTACAAACAGAATTTAATACAAGTATTTTCCTCTCTGATGGAAACCTCGTATTACCCTATTATTTACACAATATAGATGAAATATTTCCACAAATGTATGTAGGAAATTTATTTGTTGAAGGAAAAATATACCAAGTAGGCAATGAAATAATTTACAATAACTATTTCTATAAATACAATGCGATTGGTAATGGTAATTATCCGGATTTAGATACATCAGCAGAACGTACTTTTAAAGCAAATAATTTCATTGCAAATCAAGCAGAGTACCAAGGTGAGAAATTTGATTTTTATGTTAATATACCTTTATCATATTTTTATTATTTAATCAATCAAGGAACACTAACTGAAATTATCGAACAAATTAAAGGAGTTTGTGAGTATTACAAATTCATAGAAAAAACGTATCAATTAAGACTTTATGAATAAATTTGACAATGATTTTGACGGCAGAATGCCACTTGTATTAAATGATTTTCGTTTTATTGATGCAATATACAAGTATGGTCTCAACGCAATAATGCAAGGACTTAGTCCACAAACAAACTGCATACTCGCAGGCTGTGAAGTGTCAGGAGTTGTTTATTCCGATGGTATTGCATGGATAAACAATGAAATATTTGAAATTAAAGGAACAACAGTCGGAGGCGGAGTACGCTTAAAACTAATAGAAGCCGACTTACCGGACGGCAGAAAAAAGTACGGAGATGGAATTTTCCGAGAAACTCACAAACATCGCTATTTACAAGTAGTTGCAGATTCAACACCGGATACCTTAGCGGATTTTCCAAATAAAACTCTTGACGATGTTTTGCATTCTAATTTAATAGGAACACCCTATACAGATGGCGTTGCAAAAAATAGCGGAGGAAAACTTATTACGGAAGCAATAAATACTGCCTTTAATAAGAATTTTGGATTAGGAGCCGATGAAGTTGCAAAAGGTAATCATCAGCATGAAGACATGTATTGGAAAAAAACAGAAATACCTGCGGCTGAAATGTTGCAGGCTATTAATATTGCTAAATTGACAAGACAAGAAAACTTTTTATTAGAAACTTTGTAATTAAAATGAATTATGGCAGAAAATAAAATAAGGACAGTTAAGACGATTAAGACTTATGCGGTGTACAAAACGGACGCACCCAATGGTCATGGATATATCACTATTAACGAAAGCTCAGATTACAAAGTACTCGGAATGCTTTACCGCAATGCTTTTCTGGACGCAAAATCTATTGCTATTAATGTGATTACAGCAGGAGGAGAAGCTCGTCTTCTTTATAAAGTGTTACCAATCAATTCCAATGGTAAAATAGCAGACCTGAACAACTTTGTTTTTTCATCCGGAGCTAAATTGAAATTTGATTTAAAAGGAGAGGCTTATGGTGGTAATGCATCATCAGTTGTTATAACAATAGGCTTGTTCGACTAAGAAATTTTAACAAATACTAAAAATATACAATTAATGTCAAAAATTGACTACAAAAAGAAAACTCCTATTTCATATTATGGAGGCAAACAACTTATGGCAAAACATATCTTGCCAATCATCCCGGAACATACGACTTATGTAGAAACATTTGTTGGAGGTGCTGCTATATTTTTCGCAAAAGAACCAAGCGAAGTGGAAATAATCAATGATACAAATCGTGAAATGATAAACTTCTACGAAGTTTTACAGAATGATTTTGTTTCGTTAGAAAAAATGGTAAGAATAAGTTTACATAGTAGAAGTTTACATACTGATGCTTGGACTATTTATTCAAATCCGCATATGTTCAG
>JAOZMN010000064.1:0-8163 GCA_029934265.1 Bacteroidales bacterium | reverse complement strand
ATTTTAAAAGGATACACCAAAAACAACAAATGGCATCAATTAAATATAGAACAGAAAGTTGCCGTTTCCAACAAAGGTAAGCGTAAAATAGAAGTATTAACAGCGAACTACCCTATACATAGCATTGTATAATTATTTTCTTTTTCTTTCTTTTAACAGGATTTAATCAATGATTAAATCCTGTTTTTTTGTTATTAAATTTACTGTTCCCTTCAAATTTATACGATTCGATTTTTATTTTTATACAATGCGATTTTTTGATTATAAACAGGTACTTTAAGTCTTTCGGTTGCAGGTGGTTACGGAACTGAAATGACACATACTAAAACATTCACAAATCGTTACGAAACCAGTCAGGACTACGAACTTACCGGTGCTGAAAGTGATTTATTTATAGGCGAATCTTACAATATTGCAGTAGGTCTTACAAATAATATTACTCTTATCGAGGAAATTTGGAAAGATGCAGTTCCCAATACCGGCGAAGTAAATAAAGGTTTTGTTATCGGAAAAAGAAAAGGTTTTATTGTTGCACCAAAAGGCGAGGCTACTCAATTTATTTATTCGCAAGACCATATTATAAATTATTTAATTCCTAATTTAACAGAATTAAGAAACGATTTATTAATTAATGATGCAGATTATAAAGCAATTATTACTGATATTAATGATGTCCGTTTTGCGGCTAATAACGATTCTTATATTCTTGCCGGCGACCGAAAAGAAAACAATCCTTTTTATACTGATTCCGAAGATTACATAGGTGCAAGTTACGAATATCTGCCTGCACATTTGGATTTTGATGACCGTCCTAACGATTTTAAGGATAAAATAAGATGGTACAATCAGCAAATACGACTTTGGGAAGAGGCTTTGGCAAGAAATGAAAAAGAAAAAATCAATTCAAAACTTATAAAAAACATTTCATTTGATGCCGGTTCAGTTACCGCTTATACTCAAAGTGTATCAATCGACCAAAGTGAAACTGTAAATATAGAAGTGAGCTTAGATATAACTGCTGCTCTTAAAGTTGGCGGGAAAGTAGCCGGCTCCGGTCTCGAAGTTGAGCATACTTTGGGTTTTGAAGCAAATATCGGTCATTCGTGGGGAAGCGGAAGCGTAGAAACCAACACTTACGGTTACGAACTTCACGACCCTGACCAAGGCGATTATTTTTCTGTCGATGTAAGAGACCCGGGAACAGGGACATCTCCATGTTTTGCCATAAAAGCCGGTCGCAGTATGTGTCCTCGTGAAGGCAGAACGGAAGCTCTGTATTTCAAAGAATTACATTACAAATTGACTACTGAAAACCTTGATTACATAAGTGATGATTTAGATGACCAAATCCCGGCTACTATGGCTGATGATTTCCTTAAAACTTTCGATATTCTTAAAGCACTCGCAAGTGGAAATGTTGCCGATATTTTCGATAATGCTTCACTCAACGACCATATTATAGATGCAATTAGCGAAATTAAAGACGAAGTTTATAAATCTGAAATTAAATTTGATAAAGCTATCAGAGAAACCGAAGGTTTTAAAGCAATTTTCGACCTTCAAACAATAGTAGCCGCTCTCGACCCTGCCGCACTTGTCGAAGATTTTGAAATGGCTATCGAAGAAATTAAAACTCACGGACTCGCAGAGCCGGAAGTAAACCGTTCTTTTACCGATAAAGTTCTTGATATAATTAAACGTCAAGCAGGATACGAACCTTTCCCAAGTAACCCTAAACCAATTTACCTTGATGTAGGAACAATAGGTCGTGAAGTACCAATAATCACGGCCGTTCCTGCTCTTCAAACCGAAATTTACGAAGACAAAAAAGCGTTTTTTACACTTTCGTTGAAAAACGGAAATCCTTTTGGCGAAACAATGTGGTACGAACTTAGAGTTGAAGACGATTCAAATTCCAAAGGTGCAATCGTGCATATAAACGGTGCTCCCATTGACGAATCAGTTTATGAAGTTCCTACCGGCGACCCTACAAATTTGGTTTTAACAATAGAAAAAGGACAACCCGATGTATTTGAATACGATAGCATAGGAATTGTGATTTATTCGTCTTGCGACTGGGCAAGTTATACCAACGGGCGACCGATGGAACTTGCCGACACCGTAAAACTTGCCGTACACTACATTCCGGCCTGTTCGGATATTGAAGTTTTAAAACCTTTCAACCAATATATCATGAATTATGATATGAAAAACGAAGATAATGAATATTTCATGAATGTTAGTCTGAATAAATATGCTTTGGACAGCGAAAATTTAAAGAAATTTCAACTTCAATACAAACCTGTTACAAGTTCCAACTGGATAGGCTTGCAAACTTGGTGGAAAAACGAAGATGACAAAGAAAATGAAATTGAAGATGTTATTGACGGCTCAATTACAAGTTATTCGTGAAATGTGTCGCAACTTCCTGATGTTGAATATGATATTCGAGCAGTTACAACTTGCGATTTATCTACAAACGCATCATACACCACAACCGGAATTTTCGACAGAGTACCGCCTGTAAATTTCGGCTCACCCCAACCGGCAGACGGAATTTTACGACCCGGAAACGAAATAATGATAACATTTAACGAACCGATTTTTGAAGGCGTTTTAAATTATTCAAATTTCGATATTTCCGGAGTATTAAACGGAACGGATTTACCGCACGAAAGCAGTATCGCATTCAACGGAAGCACGGATAAGTATATGATAATAAGTGAGCCTATTAATTTAATGCTAAAATCGTTTACCGTAGAAATGTGGGTTAAAAAAGAAAGCACAGGCAAACAATGTTTGCTTTCGCAAGGAAGCGTAAACGACGACGGTTTATGGATAGGTTTTGATGAAACCGGAAAATTTACTTTCTCGCTTGCAGGCACGGAAGTTTCAACAATCGAAGATTTTACATTAACTGATGAAATACTTTCATGGCATCATTACGCAGTTACATATAATTATGAAAGTGGTGTTGTTCAGCTGTTTTTCGATGGCAAAATGAAAGCAAACGAAACTACACAAGTCGGTTACGAAGGTTTCGGAAGAACTTATGTAGGAAAAAGTACTTTTACTGAAGAAAATCCTTTTACAGGAAATATCCACGAGCTTAGAATCTGGACAACAGTACAATCCGGAGCAAAACTTTCGGAACTTTCCACAAAATTACTTTCCGGTAAGGAAATAGGACTAACCGGCAACTGGCGAATGGACGAAGGCATAGGCACTATGGTAAAAGATTATTCCGCCAACCGACACGCAAGAGTTACAAGCCCAAGTTTGTGGGACGTAAAACCACTTGGCGAAGCCCTGCAAGTAAACGGCAACGGCGATTATTTTAAAATTGAAGCCGGTGATATTGCTTTTACTTACGAACAAAATTTCACTATAGAATTTTGGTACAAAGCCGATAGCGGTTCAAATGTCTGCTTACTTTCCAACGGAAAAGGCGATGGTTTGGATTTCACAGAAACCGGCTGGTGCATAAATACAGATGCCGATGAAAATATCTGGGTAAGCAACAACGGAATTATGTTTAAAGCTGCCGATGCCGGAACTTTTGACGGAAACTGGCATCATTTCGCACTGATAATGAACCGTATAGGAAATATGATTTCCGTAGTGGACGGTAAACAGCAATATTCAACACCCGGTATAGAATGGGGTGAATTTGGTGGTTCTCATATTTATGCCGGAGCAAGAGTTTCAGTAGGCGAAAGCGAAACAGAAACCACTACAGACCAGTATTTTACCGGTCAATTAGATGAAATTCGTTTTTGGAAACTTCGTAAAGATATTAATCAGGTTAATATGGATATAAATTCAAGATTAACCGGAAATGAAGTCGGTTTATTGGCATATTTCCCTTTTGAAACTTATGAAGACAATGCCGGAGTACCATTGCTAACTCCTTCATTTAAAGACGGAATCATGGTACACGATACTTTAAAACGAGCTGTCGAAAGAGTAGGAAATACCGATTATGCCGGCGAAAGTCCGAATATAAAACTTACCCGACCGGTAAAACACATACTTCCTACATGGACATCGAACACCGATAAAATTGTACTTACAACAGGTAATAAACCGGCATCTTACATTGAAAATTGCCTGCTTACTTTTACGGTGGACAGCATTAGAGATTTGCACGGAAATTATATGCAATCGCCCGTTACATGGAGTGCTTACGTGAAAATGAATCAAGTAACTTGGGAAGAAAATTTATTTCGTTACGAGAAAAAACTTTACGATGCTTTAAGTTTTGAAGCAAAAATAACCAACGAAGGCGGTACGCAAGAAGAATTTGAAATTACAAACTTACCCGCATGGTTAGAAGCAAGTCCTTCTTCCGGCTCAATAGATGCTTTAAGCGAAATAATTGTAAAATTCACTGTAAGTAAAGGTATTAACACCGGATATTACACACAAGATATATATTTAAGCACAGGTTTTGAATTTGATGAAAAATTAATTCTCGATTTAAGAGTTTACGATACAGAACCGGAATGGGAAGTAAATCCTGCTGATTTTCAATTTTCTATGAGTGTTGTAGCACAGCTAAAAATCGACAATATTTTCTCTACTGATGTTTACGATAAAGTAGCTGCATTTTCAAATGGAGAATGTAGAGGTGTTGCAAATCTTCAATATGTAGATGAATATGATATGTACGAAGTTTTCATGGATATTTACAGCAACGCAACCGAAACCGAAGAAATTTATTTTTACGCTTGGGACGCTGATAAAGCCACACTTCATACCGAAGCTACACCGAAAATCAGTTTTAAAGTAAACGATTTGCAAGGTACGCCTTCTAAACCTATCACGATAAGCGCAGAAGATATTGTTGCCGAAAAAATCGAACTTTCAAAAGGTTGGAACTGGATTTCATTCAATGTAAAGTCGGAAAATTTAAGTGATTTGAACGAATTATTTAAAGATTTGGATTTAAAAGACGGCGACATGATAAAATCTGCAACTCAATATGCACAATATAATGCCGGACTTTCTCAATGGCTTGGAGGCGTTACTACACAAGGAATTGGGAACGAATTTATGTATAAAATGTTTGTAAATAAAGATGATACTCTACATTATCAAGGTCCGATAATAGAGCCAAAAAATACTCCGATTTCTATTTATCCCGGTTGGAACTGGATAGGGTTCGTACCTCGTGTAAATATCAGTGTAAGAGAAGTATTAGCAAGTCTCGAACTCGAAACGGACGATATATTAAAAAGTCAGACTGCCTTTGCAGTCTATGATGAATATATGGGCTGGATTGGAAGTTTAGAATATATGCAACCCGGCAAAGGCTATATGTTTCAAGCAAAAAATGCAGGAACTCTTGTCTATAAAAAAGCAGGAACTTTAAAAGAAGGTTCCGGCAATACAGAAAAACCCGAACTGAAAATGAATATTCAGCCCGGCAACTTCCAAAGCAACATGACAATCCTTGCAAAAACTGAAACCCCACTTACAAAAGATGATATTATATATGGCGTAAACGGTATCGGTGAATGTGTAGGATACGGTTATCCTGTTTACAATTCGCAAAAGCAAGAATTTTACTACTTCATTGTACTTTCCGGAAATAATACTGATGACATTAAATTTACATCAATAAATTCTGAAAATAATGCAAAAGTACAATTCAGCGAGCAAGTAAATTTTGCAACCGATGCTAAAATTGGAACTTTAAGTAAACCGTATAAATTGACTGTTAAAACTGGAAACGAATATGATTATAACAATGCCGTTGAGGCAGGTTTTAAATGTTTCCCAAATCCGTTTACGGAAAAAACAGAGCTTTATTTTACAGAAGTTGGTTTTATTGGAAAACAAGTTAAAATTACAAATGCAATAGGCGAAACAATTCGCATTTACAATGTAACCGCCAACACCATAGAATGGGACGGAAAAAATAATTCCGGAAATATTGTAAGTCCGGGCATTTATATTCTAAATTGCAATGGTAAAAATATCAAGGTAGTAAAAAACTAATCCGTTTAAAATCCGTAAAAATCTGTGTTCCTATTCGTAGCCTAACAATAGGAACACAGATTTTAAACGGATATTAATCTATAAAATCAGTTTAATGAAAAAAATATTATTTACAGGAATATTGTTCCTATTTTTAACAGGAATAAATTTTGCTCAAAGTCCCGACTGGACTGCTGACCCTTATAAATATTCAAATTCGATGACCATAACATCGGCAATAATTTTAGATGATATTGAAGTTTTCAATTTAGAAAATAAAATTGGAGCATTTGTAGGCGAAGAATGTAGAGGAGTTGCCGAGCCGGTTATGATAGATTTGGTAAATCATGCCATATTTTATTTGACAGTTTACGGCGAAAGTACAGAAGATAGCGTACAATTTAAAATTTACAATGCTTCTTCCGGTAATACGATAGACGTAGAAACTCAAATAATGTTCAAGCCGGATAAAAGTTTGGGAATAGCAGCTGCCCCTTATTATTTTTCCAATCCAACATATATTGGTACAGCAGAAATTATATCTTTTACAATTCCCGGACAAGAAGGCGAAACCAAAATAAGCGAAGAAAATGAAATAACCGTATTGATGCCTGCCGGAACAGATGTTTCAAACTTAATTCCCGAATTCGAACTCTCTAATTTCGCTTTGGCAAGAGTAAGTACTTTTATCCAAACAAGCGAAGAAACTGAGCAAGATTACACAAACCCGGTTCAATATGCAATTCATGCAATTAACGAAAGTGATACTGTAAATTATACTATAATTGTAATTGCCGGCGACAAGACCGATTTTAAAGCAACTAATACAATTTCACCAAACGGCGATGGAATTAACGATTTCTGGATTGTCGAAAACGTAGAATTATACAGAAACTGCACATTCAGAATTTTCGATTATCATAATGAAATTTATAAACGAACAGGTTACGAAAATGACTGGTACGAAACATATCAGGGCAAAGAATTACCTCTTGGAACTTATTATTACACAGTTCAATGCCCTGATTGTGCTGATTGTGCTGATTGTAAAATAGCAGGATATATTTGTATAATAAAATAATTATGTAATTATATAATTATACAATGGTACAATCTATTAACAATAAAAGCATTGTATCGTTATCGAATTTAAAAATAAAAAAGGCAACTATGAATAAAATTATATCAGTAATAATAATAATAATATCAGCAAATTTATGCTTTTCGCAACAATATCCGGTAAATAATTTTTACATTCAAAATCCGTCTGTAATTAATCCAGCTTATACAGGAATGCGAGGGACAATCAGCGGATTTTATGATTTCAGAGACCATTGGTCGGGACTTAAAGGAGCTCCGGAAACAATGTTTGCAGGAATAGACGGTTTAATAACCAACAATATGGGAGTCGGACTAAAAGTAATGCAAAATAAAGAAGGAATTTTTAGTCAGTTTGCTGCCGATGTAGATTATTCGTACCGTCTGGCAATAAATGAAATACAGTCGATTGCAATGGGATTGTCAGTTGGGATTATGCAAAGTAACATAAATATGCAAAATGTTGTAGCAGAAAATATGGCAGACCCAGCTTTATCCTCTAATTATTTTAATGAAGCTATGCTATACACGGGTATCGGTTTTGCTTATAATAGAAAAGATTTAACTGCTTCGTTGTCGTCTCCTATTTTCTATTCAACACAAGATGATAAGCTCTTACAAACAAGCTATTTTTTCTCCGGTTATGATTTTTATATTTCTGATAAAATTTGGAGAATACAGCCCTCTATTATGGTACAATATATGTTCTATGCACTGCCAACAGCCGATATTAATGTTATAGCAGAGTGGGACGAAAAATTGTGGTTGCAAACTTCATACAGAACAGATAAGAGTATTCTTATTTCAGGAGGAATTTTTGTCAAAAATATAGGAATAGGATATTGTTACGATATAAATATGTCCGAAATGTCAAACGTAGTTAAAGGTTCGCACGAAATAATGCTAATGATAGAATCACCATATTCTTTAACAAAAAAGAAAGCTATTTATCAAAATTCACGACGAAGGAGAAATTCTTGGCGATAGGTAAACAATGTTTAATTATTAATGATTAGTGATTAATGAAAATTTGTATATTTCAATTGAAAAGTACCCGGTATTCCGGTTGAAAAGTATCCACTA
>JAOZMN010000389.1 GCA_029934265.1 Bacteroidales bacterium | reverse complement strand
ATGGTATCTCTGTTGATGATTTGTAGCCCTTAGCTTCTACCACAAGAAAAAGTTTATTTCCTTTGTCGCTTTTTATTGCATAGCAAAAATCGGGGTTGTAATCGCCCAAAGGTGTTTTTATTTTTAATCTTGGCAGTTTTCCAAAAATTTCTATATTTTCAATATCAGGGTCTTGCTCTACAATTTCCAATTCAAAATTACTGTCGTATTCAATTACTTCTTCAAAAATCCATTTGTTTTTTAGTGAAAAATCGTTTTCTATATCTTTTTGAAATTTCCCTGTGCTTCCTGTGTCGAGATAAGTTTTTCCGTTTTCGGTTTTAAATACATCGGGCAATGCCGTTCCGTTAATACCATCGTAATTAATGTTTGCTTTTAGCATTGCAATCAGGTGCTTATTTATTTTTCCGGAAATTTCTCTTTGAGCTTGTGCCGGATTGTTTGCAAGCATTTTTTTCTTAAAATCATCACTTAAAGCATTGAAAATTTTTGCAATAAACCTAAGCGGTGTTTTAGTATTGTTAGATAAAGCACGCACCAATTCAATGTAATTTACTTTGCTTTTGTAAGAAACCGTATCTATAAGTTTTTCGGTAATAGCGTCTTGCTCTGATATTTTATCCACATTAAGCTCGGCACGAATGGTTTGCAATAAAATTTCCTCAATATTTAAAGTTTCTATCTCATTTTTAATATTTTTAATAAGTTGATTTTCTTGCTCTTCGTTTAAAGTATTTAGAACATAAAAAGCGTTTTTATTAATTTTACTCCAAAGTTCTTTAAATTCTTTTAAGTGAGTAGATTTTATAAAAACTTTCTTTTTCTTTTTTTTGTTGTTACCTTTTTGTACATAAGTATTTGCATCGGTTGCAAAAAGATTTTCAAGAACTTTAACTTGTTCCTCAGGTAAGTTTTGTTTTTTAAGAATAGCAGAAAAATCGGGTGATTTTTCATAAACATCAATACCATCAACAATAGCTTTAAAAATAATCATTTCGCTATTTTCCATAGTTTTGTACAACTTCCGGATAGTAAAATCATCAAAATCAGTTTTTTCTTTCAATAATATTTTGAGTTGATGTTCGGTGAAAGTATCGGCAATTAAGAATGAGTTACTTAAAATTTCGTTTTGAATAGCTTCAACAAATCCTCGTTCTTTGTTTGAAACTACTACATCAAGGTTATTAATTTTCCAAAATTCTACTTGATTATCATCAAGATTTTTTAGCGTTTGTCGTTGTAAATTTTGATTGACACAAATTCGTAACCCACGCCCTATTTGTTGCATTTTTGATATTTCGCTTCCCTGATTTGAAAGTTTACAAATGGTAAAAACATTAGGATTGTCCCAACCTTCTTGCAACGCCCAAATGGAAAAAATGAAACGAGTAGGACTATCAAATGAAAGAAGTTTCTTTTTGTCTTTTAGAATTTCATCAACTCCTGCTTTTATTTTTTCGTCCACTTTTCCTTTGTCGCCCGAAAAATATCCTTTATGGACTTGCAAATTATTTTCGCTGTCGAAATCGTTTTGCAGGTATTTGTAATAATTGCTGTTTGTGTCAAGATTTTCTATAATTTTTTTTCGCTGTTTTATATATTCTTCTTCAAAAATGTTTTTTATTTTAGGTTTATCGCCACGATATAAATTTATGTCATTTTGCATAAAAAGCAATGTAAGAGCTTTTATTCCTTTTTCAAATAATGTTTTTTCTTTTTCAAAATGTATTTCAATTGTTTCTTTAATCATTGTTCGCAATGACGCATCAGACAAAGAATAATCGACTTTCTGAATGCTGTCATCTGACAAAACAATAACATTTTTATTTATTTTTTTTATATTTTTTCCATTAAATACATCACCTTTTTTTAATTTGCGATTTACTATAACTCCATTTGAAAAAGTGCTGACAATTGCAATATTTTTAGAGCCTACTTTTTCAATAGCAATTAATGTATCTGCATTTTCAACAATATCTTGTGTATAAACTACAATTTTTTTTACGAGACTTTGTCTGAAAGATGAGATACTATCTAATACGTAAGCAACATTTGAAAGTTTTAAACTGTTTTTTTTGCTTGGGAAAGTTGCACCAAAACGCAGATAGAAATTATCAAAACCTTCAAAATATTTTTTAAAGGCATCTCCGTCAAACCGATGCGGCTCGTCCATTATAACTATTGGTTCTATGCGTTTTAAAGCATCTAAATATGATTTTGGCGGTTTTTGATTATTTTTAAATAATTCAGGATTATTTAAGTCTTTTTCTAACGGGCGGTTTAAAATGTTGTCTTTATGCCTGAACGAGCTTGGTGTCATCACCAAAACTGACAGGTGTGAAGCTCCTATAAATTGTGTTACAGCAGAAATATTTCCGCCTTCGTAAACAAAAGTATCAATTTCTTTTTCATTTTCGTTAGCATATAGACTTTTAAAATAATTTTTAGTGTCTTCTAAATTTGTCTTTGTTCCCTCACGTATGGCAACTGACGGAATAAGAATAATGAATTTTTTATATTCAAATTTTTTGGAAAGTTCAAAAATAGTTTCAATATAGGTAAATGTTTTTCCTGTTCCTGTTTCCATCATAATATCTATATTTTTTGTATCTTGAACAGGAAAATTGTAATTATGTTTTTTATTATGCTCTTTCATTACATTGTCAAATGATGCTTTTTGTCGTAGTTTATCAAAAATATCAACTATGTTTTTGACGCTATTTTCTTGAAATGCTTGAACTTCGTATTGAAATTGTTTGTTTTCTGTTTTTATCATATTTAATTTTTCAAAAATAGTAAATTTATTTATTAGTGCTTATAATAAGTTATCTAATTAATGTATAGATACTTTTCTTTTGTATTTAGATTACAGTTTTAAAAAAAAATACCGCAAAACTACTGACATCCAGCACAATGTTGTGTTCTCTTCTTTTTCATCATGCTACTTTGTTTAAATATAAATGTTTTTGAAATTCTAAAAAAAGTTCTCTAATATCTGCAACTTCTCCAAGAATTTCTTTTGCATCTTCTAATGATTGATGGGTAACTTTGGTATAAACTAAGTACACTTTTGATGAAAAATATTTATA
>JAOZMN010000388.1 GCA_029934265.1 Bacteroidales bacterium | reverse complement strand
TAGTTTTTTTCCAATGTCATTTGCAAGTGACCTTATATAAGTGCCTTTGCCGCAGACTATTTTTAAATTCACATAAGGTAATTCAAATTTTGTTATTTCTATCGAAACAATATTTATTTTTCGTGACTTAAGTACAAATTTTTCACCCTCTCTTGCTTTTTTGTATGCTCTTTTTCCATTTACATATTTAGCTGAATATGAAGGTGGTATTTGTTCTGTTTCGCCGATAAATTTTTCTAATGTCAGTTTTAAAGTTTCTTCTGTGATATGTGAATATTCAAATTTTTCGTTTATTTCAGTTTCTGCATCATAGGACGGAGTTGTTGCTCCGAAACAAGCTTCTGCAACATATTCTTTCTCTTGTGCTTGATAATTTTCAATTTGCTTAGTCATTTTTCCGGTACAAAGTATCAATAAACCGGTAGCAAGCGGGTCAAGCGTCCCTGCGTGTCCCACTTTCAGTTTTTTGATACCGTATTTCTTGCAGATAAGATTTCTCACTTTCCCGACAACTCCGAAAGATGTCCATTCCAAAGGTTTGTTCATCAATAATAATTGTCCTGATTTGTATTCTTCAATAGTCATAAAAATCTAAGTTAAGCTCTAAATTGGTGTATGTCAATCGTCCATACTATATTTACAATATAAAATTGTCTTTCCCTAATAATGAAGTATGTTGCAAAGAAACAGTATGTTACTTCTTAACTTAATTACATTGCCCTAAAGGTTTGAAACAAAAAGCTCTAAATATGATGATTTCAGTCTAAAAAGTATATTTTTTCAAAATCAGACCCTTAGGGTTTTAAGTAATAAACTGTAACTCAAATATTTAGATTTGTTAATTTTTGTTAAATCAAACCCTAAGGGTCTTTTTATACCGAACTCTATGATATTTAACAAAGTTTACCATACTATATTGAGTAGATACGAAAACAAATATAAACAACTATATATAAGACATATAGAAAATAAAAACATTAAAGCAGACCGATGTATGTATATCAAAAAAACAGAGAATATCCGACTGCAATCATTCCGATAATCAAACAATATATTGCAAAATATATAAGTTTACCTTTTTTAACAATATTAATCATTAAGCTGCAAGCCAACACCCCTGATATAAAAGCTGTTACAAAACCAATAAATAAAGCCGAAGCCGGTATTCCCGTTTCTACGGAAAAATCGGCTTTATATATACTCAAAATATTTGCTCCGATAATCGGTAAAAGCACCATCAAAAAAGAAAATTTTGCAATTTTTTCTTTCGATACTCCGAGTAAAAGTCCGGTTGCTATTGTCGAACCCGAACGAGATATTCCCGGTATTACGGCTATTGCTTGCGATATTCCTATAATAAAAGCCGATGAAAATGTCAGTTTTTTTTCTTTGGGTTTATAAAAATATGTAAATCCCAGCAAAACAGCGGTCAATATCAGCATAAATCCCACAAGCAAAACATTTCCGGAAAATAAACTTTCAACCTCGTCTTTAAAGAATATTCCCACAAACAAAACCGGTAACATCGAAATTAGTAATTTAAAAACATAAACTGTATCATCGTTCTTCTCGAATTTGAGAAGGTTCACAATCATATTCAAAATATCTTTACGAAAAACGACAATCGTACTTAAAACCGTAGCTCCATGAACAACCACCGTAAAAATTAAGCTGTCTTTTACTTGAACGTTCATAATTTCTTTGGCAAGCTCCAAGTGTCCACTGCTGCTTACCGGAAGAAATTCCGTAAGTCCTTGTATGATACCAAGTATTAACGCTTCAATCCAGCTCATTATTTTCTTTTTTCGGTTTTTTCATTATTGCGTAAATTTCAAAAACGAACCCAAGCAAAATTACAATAGGAGCTAATGTAATTCTGCGAAAACTAAAAAGTTCTTCACTGAAAACATTAGGGTCGTCGCTTCCTCCTCCAAGCATAAGTATGAATCCCAATAATATTATACCGAATCCTATTGCAAGCAATATATAATTTTCTTTTGAAAGGGCAAGCCCCGTTTTTTCATTATTATTATCTGACATAAATTAATATTTTAAAATTTTATCTGTTTTTCGATACTTTTTCTGCAAAAATAGTTTAAAATTTTGTTATAATAAATCATTTTATCGTAAATGTTTCTAATTTTGCAAAAAAAACATAATAATGATTGAAAAAGAATTAGCAATTATAGAGCAGGCATGGACAAATAAAGATTTATTGCAAAATCCGGAAACGATTAATGCAATAGAAAAAATCATAAAATTATTAGACCAAGGGAAAGTACGTGTAGCTGAACCTGTAGATAATATTTGGAAAGTAAACGAAACAATTAAAAAAGCGGTTCTTTTATATTTTCCGATAAAAAAACAAGAAGTAAGCCACGCCGGAATTATGGAATTTTATGATAAAATTCCGTTAAAAACCGGATACAAAGAGCTTGGTATCAGAGTTGTTCCGCACGCTATCGCAAGATACGGAGCATATATTTCAAAAGGAGTAATAATGATGCCTTCTTATATAAATATAGGTGCTTATGTCGATGAAGGAACAATGGTAGATACTTGGGCAACAGTAGGTTCGTGTGCTCAAATCGGAAAAAACGTACATTTGAGCGGAGGTGTGGGAATCGGAGGTGTACTCGAACCGGTACAAGCTGCTCCGGTTATCATTGAAGACGGTTGTTTTATAGGTTCTCGATGTATTGTGGTGGAAGGTGTACACATAAAAAAAGAAGCTGTACTCGGTGCGAATGTTTCCATAACAAAATCAACTAAAATTATTGATGTTTCAGGTAGCGAACCTATTGAATTTAAAGGATATATTCCGGAAAGGTCGGTTGTTATTTCCGGCTCGTACACAAAAAAATTTCCTGCCGGAGAATTTCAAGTTTCTTGTGCCTTAATTATCGGAAAAAGAAAAGCTTCAACCGATTTGAAAACTTCTTTAAATGATGCTTTACGTGAATACAATGTAACGGCTTAAACAATTTGTAATGACCAATTTTAAAATTTTAAAAATTAAAAGTATATATAAGTCCGGTCTAAAAAGTATATTTCTTCGCAATCAGACCCTTAGGGTTTTAAGTAACAAGC
>JAOZMN010000387.1 GCA_029934265.1 Bacteroidales bacterium | reverse complement strand
TAAACGGATTTTCCATAAGCGAAGGCACGCCCGCAAGCACCGCCGGTAAAGCCTGCACGGATTGCGTACCGTTTGCAAAAGCGTTGCTGAAACATTTGGATTTTTTTATTAAAGAATCCAAAAACGGAGTGTAACCGGTTTGATTGTTAAGACTTCCTACATATTCTTTTGAAAAACTTTCAAGAATAATTATTACAACATTCATTTTCTTGAAATCTTCCGTTTTTTTGTAATTTTTGATATTTAAGGAAAGTTTTTTTATTTCATTATCGGTAAAATATGTTTTTTTATCGAGTTTGACTTTTCCCATAGTTTTGATAATCGTAAACGGAGTATTGAGTATCAAAGGGACTTCTTTGTTTGTAATAAAACTTGCCGCATCAATCGGAGAAATAGGTTTTAGTTTGAAACCGCCTCGTGCTGAAAGAATTACAAGTAAAATAAAAAATAATGAAAACGATAATTCAATAATAAAAGTTTTAAATTTATATTTTTCGATATTATTTTTATTGAAAAAAGACGATTTTCGAGTATCAAAATATCCGAAATAAAGAACAAGGGCGAATATTCCGGAAATTAAAAATACATACCAAAAATCAGCCAAATAAGTTGGCAAAAGGTCTAAAAAATCGTTATTTTTGTTGCCGAAACCAAGCATTTCAAAAATAAAATATGTAGAACGCTTTTTGGAAAATTCAAAATATTTTGCATCAGCTAAGTTCGATAATAATAATAAAGTATTGAGCAAAATATAGAAAATTTTGATTGCTTCGGAATAAATTTTGTTGTATTTGAAATTACCCGGAATTATTTGAAATAAAAAAATAATACCTTCAATATAAGCGATTGCCGATAAATCGAATAAAAATCCGGCAAAGAAAATTTTTAATAATTCCGATAAGCTCAAATACGAAAAAATATCCGTATTTGATATAAAAAAGAAAAATCGTGTAAATTGAAAAAGTAATATCAAGATTAATATTCTGAATATCAGATTTCTTATGTTTAATATTGTAGCTTTCATCAAAGAAAATAAAATAAAGAAAACAAAAAGTTACAAATTTAATAAATTATCCGTATTTTGATGTTTTTTTTTAACTTTGCATTATTGATTTTTATCAAAAAAAACAGGTTTAATAAAATAGTGAGTTTATGTATATGTTAGTAGTTTTAATTTTGGTGCTGTTGCTGTCTTTTTATTTATTGGCAAAAATTGTAGATGATTATTTTGTCGATGCTTTGGATAAATTAGCAACGAAATTAAAAATGTCGTCTGATGCAGCCGGAGCAACACTTATGGCGGTCGGTTCGAGTGCCCCTGAACTTTTTGTGGCGGTATTTGCCGTTTTTTATCCCACCGAACCGGGCGAAGCAAGTAAAGCAGCTATCGGGATAGGAAATATTGTCGGTTCGGCACTTTTTAACATACTTGCAATAACAGGAGCTGCGGCATTTGTACGCAAAGCAAAAATTGCTTGGCAACCGGTAGTTCGAGATTTGTTTTTTTACGCTTTGGCGATATTTTTATTAATACTCGTTTTTAATGACGGAAATGTAAGTCTGCTTGACGGATTGCTGTTTTTGGGAACTTATGTTGCTTATGTAATTGTAGTAATTTACTGGCGAAGAATGGTAAAATACAAAGACCCGAATGAAGAAAAAATCGAAGAAGAAAAAGATGTAAAATCGGAAAAAGCTCCCGGTTTTATGCAAAAAATACTTATGCCTGTCGATTGGCTTTTGGACAAATTTTTTCCGAACGAAAAATATTACGGTTGGATATTTACTATTTCGATAGTAATAATTGCGGGTATCAGTTGGGTGCTTGTGGAAAGTGCCGTTGAAATTGCCGCTATACTTTCGATACCTGAAGCTATTGTTGCTGTTACGATACTTGCAGTCGGGACTTCCGTTCCTGACTTATTGTCTTCCGTACTTGTATCCAAGCAGGGCAGGGGAGGTATGGCAATCAGCAACGCAGTAGGCTCAAATATTTTTGATATTTTGGTCGGTCTCGGACTTCCTTTTATTTTGGTAATACTAATGTCAGGAAATTCAATAGACTTAGATGTAGGAAATTTACAAATGTCAGTATATTTTTTGTTTGCTTCGGTAGGATTGGTATTTTTGCTTTTTATGATAAGCAGATGGAAAGTCGGCAAATTAACAGGCGGAATACTTATGGGATTGTATTTAGCTTATGTAATTTGGGCAATATTTAATGTGAATTAAGGTTTCGATCCGGTTTACAAATGCAAAGTCGTATAACATTTAACAATATATAAATATGATTAAAGAAATTTTTGAACATCGTTCTATAAGAAAATATAAAAGCGATGAAATAGATGATAAAGTCTTAAATTCGATTTTACAAGCAGCTATAAGAGGCTCGAATACCGGCAGTATGCAGGTTTACAGTATCATTGTAACTCGAAATCCCGAAATAAAGAATAAACTTTGGGAACAACATTTTAAGCAACCAATGGTACAACAAGCACCTGTCGTTCTTACATTCTGTGCTGATTTCAATCGGTTCAATAAATGGTGCGAGCAAAGGAATGCAGAACCGGGATACGATAATTTTTTATCATTTTTCACGGCAAGTGTCGATGCAGTTATTGCGGCTCAAAATGCGGCTCTCGAAGCGGAAGCCTCCGGGCTTGGTATTTGCTATTTGGGAACTACAAATTATACCGCCGATAAAATTATCGAAATACTTGAACTTCCCAAAGGAGTAGTTCCTGTTACTACATTAGTTCTCGGCTACCCGGACGAAAGCCCTGAGCTTACTCCTCGTTTACCGGAGCGAGCCGTAATTCATTATGAAAAATATAAAGATTTCAGTAAAGAAGATATTGATAATATTTATAAAAACACTGAAAATTCGGAACTTACAAAAAAACTTATTGAAGAAAATAAGACTGAAAATTTGGCACAAATTTTTACACAAAAAAGATATACCAAACAAAATAATATTCATTTTTCCGAAGTTTTGCTCGATGTACTTAAAAAACAAGGATTTCCGGTAAATTAATGTTTTCGATTATTGAGTTCGGTATAAAAAGACCCTTAGGGTTTGATTTAACAGAATTTAAC
>JAOZMN010000063.1:8540-11470 GCA_029934265.1 Bacteroidales bacterium | reverse complement strand
ATAAAAGAAACATCAATAAAACACGAATAAATAATGTATTATGCTTATTAATAGACATTTAAACATTACTCTTAACTAAACGACATTGACTCGTAACTTTTAAATTTAACTTAAAATCACCATAGTAGCACCATATCCGTATTCTTTGAAAGAAGCATCTTGAACGTTGTATTTTTTATAATTTCGTTGCAATTCTTTACGAATTTCAAGTTTTAATCTGCCGTTACCTACACCATGAATGAAAATTATTTTATTCAGTTTATCTTTTATACCGGAATTCATTTCATCTTTGAAATTTTTCATTTGAATATTGAGTTTTTCGGTATTCGATAAACCATTTTCATTGTCAATAAGTTCGTGAAGGTGTAAATCAACTTCTTTAATTTTATTGACTATTCGTTTGCGATATTTTTTTGGAGTATTTAGTGATTTATTTTCAGACTCTTGTTTTTTTATAATTCCTTTCAGCTCGCCACCGGTAAGTTTTTGCATTGCCAATTTCATTGCATCTTCTTCAAGAACAGGAATTAAGATTGATTTTTCATCAAAAAAATCATTTTCAGTATAACTTTTTTCTTTAAAAAAACGAGCCGCTTTAATTGTAATTTCTTTATTTAAAGGCTCTCGTAAAGTATAAGGTTTCTTGTCAAAAAATAAAGCTTGGAGCGAAATATGTAAATCTTCTTTTAAATCTGCCGGCGACAATTTAACTATCGGTATGGTTTTCATATTCGGCTCTAATTTGCCTCCCAACGCAGAATCTAATTTGTCGTTTCGAGTAGCATAAATATACGAAATATAATAATTACTATCGTTAATTATATAAACGTTTATATCGGTTTCGCCGATTTTATTTTCATTTTCCGGAACAAATGCGATATAACAATTCACGTCCGGACTATCGGTATATTCCGGTTCTTCTTCATAAATTTCACCGGTAGTAGCAATTGTAACAGACTCATTTTCTTCAATTTGACTTTCTTTTTTGTCGGAGTATTCTCCGGATTGGTTATCTTCCATTAATTCGTCCAAAGCATACGGAATTTCAAATCCGTCTTGTGCCAGAATCATTGCAGTATGTTTATTGACCATTTTTGTTATAATTCCGCCACCTACATCGTTGAGAAATTTAACTCTGTCTCCTTTCTTAAAATCCATATTTTTATTTAATTTATTATTTTGAAAATGTGTTAATTTAATCATTTTTTAAATTAGCACATTAATATATTTTTAAATTTTCAGCCTTTTATTTTTAATTTATCTATGACTTTTGAAACCTCTTCGTTAGTCCTCTTTGCGTTAATTTTTTCTTTCTTATTTTCTTTTTGACTATCCTGTTTTATTTCCTTAACGTCTTCTTTTTTAATATTTTTCGTTGTCTCCTCACTTTCTTTTTTTTCTGAATTTATTATTTTTATTATTTCGTCCTCACTGAGGTTTTTTTTATCCGGAATTGCATTAAATTTAGCTTCTTTTATTCTTTTCATATTAAGAACTTTGTCTTCTTCTATTTGTTGTTTTGCCTTATTGTTCCAATTTTCTATCATCTTAATTTTGGCTTTTACATCGTCTTGTTTCAAAAAATAATCGGTATATAACTGTAAAGGTGAAGCATATATCCAAATTCTAAACCAAATTCGCAATATTATAAATATTTGTCCGAATAAAAATACAAGAAATACTCCGAAAGCTGTATCGGTTCCGATTAAGGAATCTAAAGCAAGGTAAGTCGCCAAAGCAAGCACAGGAATAACCATTAGAAGTAAATACAGTCCGAATAATTTAAAGAAATTGCGAAAAACGTACTTAAACCCCTCTTTTATGGATTTTATAAAGTTTTTAGAATCGTACAAAAATGAATAAAATTTAGAAATATCGGAAACCATTATCAAAATTATTGCCAAAAGTCCGTGTATGGTAATTGCACCGAAAAATATATTAACCAATACATTTTCAGATTGTGTTCCTGATAAATAATTAAGTAAAAATAAAACAGGCAAATAAATTACAACGGCAAGCAATACTTGAAGTAACAACATAACTGTAGCAATACCTGAAAATCGAAAAAAATTATATCCCGAACCGGAAAAAAACGATGTCATTGTAAATTTATCCTGATTTAAAGTCTGAATAATTCCTCCGGAAATAAATATACTTACCAACCAATATATAAACATAATTAACCATATTTGTGAAAGTATAACTTTAAGTCCTCCTGTATTGCCGGCTATAAAATCAGATGCAACAGTAGCTCTAAATTCTTGTAAATTTTCCTTTATGGAAATCGTATTGCCGAGTTCAATGTCAAGCAAGGACCACAAAGGAAGCACGACTATTAAAGCCAAAAGTAAATTCGTAAAATAAATAAGAATTACCGGGCGAGGCAATCTTGTTGTTTCTTTAAATCCGTAATAATATGCTTTTGCTATATTCATTTTTGAATTTTTGAAATTATTAATTTTAACGCAAGGACGTATTGCACATTGTTAATTGCATACGTCTTTTGCTATATAAAAAATGATACCGTTTGTAAAATATTTTGTAACCGGAATAAAAATTTAGAAATGTATTTAAAAACTCCGGTTTGTTCTTTTTTTAGAGTTTTACTGTTATTATTCAAATTTATATCAAGCAATATTTTATTTTCAGGGTCGATTTGAGCTGAAATAATTTTGGAAGAAGTATCGTAAACAAAACTTTTGGAACGCTCCTCGCCAGACCATTTTTCGAGTTTAGTTTTTCCGTTTTCAAAAGTAATAAGCAATTCAACCGGTAATATTATTTCGCCCGACCTGTAAACCGTAACTCTCGACCGATATGTCCCGTTTGTTCCGACATTTCCGGTTTTTATAATTTTAGCACCTTCCATATTGAACGTGCCGACCGAACCGACATAGTGACGATTAGAAATTTCTTTTATTTTATAATCA
>JAOZMN010000063.1:0-8530 GCA_029934265.1 Bacteroidales bacterium | reverse complement strand
TGTACCGAAAAGCACTTGGTCGAAATAGCGATGAATAAAACCGTGTTGTTTTTCCCCTTTTTTATAAGATAATTCATGTGCTAACTTTATAAAATCTTTTGTTTTAGGGTGTCTGAATTTATATTTTTGATAATATTTTTTAAGTATCTTATCAAATTTCTCTCTGCCTAGAATATTTTCGAGAGTTTTAAGAAAAGTAACAGGTTTATTGTACGACATCACAGAATAACCGCCTTCATAATATTTCCACGACGGCAAATACGACGGTGCTATTTTCGTGTAATTACTGTGAACATAAAGCGAGCGTTGCAAATCCAAAGAGCCGTATTTTATACCGAAAAAATCTATCAGCGAGCTTTTTTCTCCGTAATTTTCGTCCATAATTCGAGTTTGAAAATAGCTTGCAAAACCTTCATCTAACCATGCTTCCTCAAACTCGTTGCTTGCAAGAAGTCCCTGAAAATACTGATGTCCTATTTCATGGATTACAACATCTTCCACAAATCGTATTCCTTCGGGAAGTTTGGAAAACGAACTTCCGGTTATCAAACAAGGATACTCCATTCCTGCGGCTCCCGAAGCATACAGCGGAACATCTACAATAGTAATTGTCGGATAGGGATATTCTCCAAGATGCTTATCGAAATAATTCAATGCCTTTATTGCCGCATCAAAATACCTGTTTGTCAATTTCTTATGCTCTTTGTTTATTAATAATTCTATCGAAACATTTTTTATGCGTTTTTCTTTACGAAGAAATTTTGTTGAAGCCGTCCACGCAAAATCAATAACATCATTTGCGGTGTATTTCAATGTTTTCGTACCGTCACTGTTAGGAATTTCTTTTGTAATCGACCCTGTTGCACCTACAATATATTCTTCCGGCACTCCAATATCGACATTGTAAACACCGAAATCGGCAAAAAATTCCGAATTTGCATGATATTGATGACAATTCCAAGCCCCCTCCCCGTTTTCGTCGGTTTCGTAAACCCCGATTTTAGGAAACCATTGAGCTATCATATAAAAATCTTTTTCACAACCTGCTCGTGCAAATATTTGGGGAAGTTTTGTTTTAAATTTTATATTTATTTTCAATGTTTCTCCCGGAACGGAAGCTTTTAAAAGAGCAACGCTCATCACCGTTTCATCATTAATATTTCCATCGTCAGGACTTATAAATCTGATATATCTTACCAAATCGGCACCTGAATTAATATTCATTTTTTCAATATCCGTCCAGCCCCAAGATACATCGTCGTAACTGAAAAAATTTTCATTAAAACGATTACCGGATTCGAGCATAAAAGTAGTTTTGCTGTTTTTAAAAGCGTTCATATACAAATGAAAACGCAATTCTTTTAAAGTATCTTTGGAAGTGTTTTTCCACTTTAAGGTAAGTTCACCGGAAAGAGTATTCTGCTTGTCGTTAAGCTCAACGGAAATATCATAATTTGCAATTCGAGGACTAACAGTTTTTTGTGAAAACGATAAGCTCGCAAAACTTAGAAATATCACAAATAAACTTATCCCGGCGGAAGTATGTATTTTATTCATTTTCAGGGGTATTACTTAATTTTATAAACAAAAATAAAATTTATTACGGAATAAACAAAAAGAACTTATTATTTTTTGTAAACAATCCTTTACATAAAATACTTAATCTAAATACAATATTAAATTAAAACTTTGCAGATTTCAATTTTACCAAAGTTCCAAAACTTTGTCAAAATTGTCATAATCAGATAATTATAATAATTTAACCTATTTTTATAATATAAATATATAGCATAAAAGCTGTACAATAATAGAAATAGTAAAATTTCACATTAAAAAAAATATTTTTTGTATATATTTGTAAAAAAATTAGCTATAGGTAAAAATATAATACGTATTAATGGTTGCAAACTGCCACCAATAAATGACGTAAATATAATCTAAACTAAGCTATTAACAGAATAATACCATGAAAAAACTATCAGTATTATTGATTATTACATTTTTGATTGGTGCATGCGATAAAGAAAATATTGAAACATTGCCGCCTATTACTCAAACCGGAGAAAACATTGTTGCTTTCGAGTCAAATCATGGAGCAAACTTCAAAATATTTGCAGCGGGAGAAGATGATATACAAGCAATAGTAACAAAAGACAGTATATTTATAGATGCAAAAGACAAATATCAAAGATACTTAAAAATAGTACTGAGACGAGATTTACTTGATGATTACTTTTCTAATGGACTGTATAAAATTGAAAGAGAGGGAGAAAACAACAATGAAGCATATTTCTATGAACAAATGAATAATTACCAAGAGTTTTTCAGAGCCGGAACCAGAATTAAAAAAGACACTGTGGAAACTTTTGGAAGCGGAACCATTTTTATTTCTCGTTTAGATACAATTACAAAAATAATCTCAGGGACATTTATTCTAGATACATATAGGTTTTATTGTGAGTCTGTTGAACCTTACAGCAGAAAAAATTATGAACGTCTTCTTTTAAAAAATGGCAGATTTGATATTTCTTACTAAAAAATTATATTATGAATATTAAAAAATTAATCATTTTACTGAACCTTATATCTTTTATTTTTGCAAGTTGTGAATTTAATCCGATTTGGAAGGAAAATGATAACCCTCAATTACCTCCGGTTACTAAAACAGGAGAGCATACATTGGGCTTCAAACTTAACGGAAAAGTTGTTGTTTCAGAAGGTAGTTTGTTTGATACCCGAACACATGCAGGCGTAAACGGGAAGTATCTCTCTATTTCCGGAGAAGACTGGCGAACCGGCGGAGAAATAACATTAAGATTATTTGGAGACACTCTTGCTCCTTGGACTTGGAAAGTTCCCGGAGTATATTATTTAGAAGGGAAAGACTCCATTAACAGTGGCTTTATCACAGACTTTCAAATAAATCCCGATGCTGATTATTTTGTAACAGATAGTAAAAGAGGAGCTTCCGGAGAGGTTCACATCTCTAAGCTGGATCCTGCCAATGGTATTATATCCGGTACGTTTTGGTTTGATGCAATAAACAATTCCGGTGATGTTGTAGAAATACGAGACGGAAGGTTTGATATTTCCTACATATATTAATTCACCGGCATTGCGTTAAAAAATATTCTATCTTTATAAATTCTTTATTTACTGTAACATACAACGTTTTTTTTAAAATTATTTTCACATAAATATCGGGACTCTGTTACCGACTGTCGGGGGAAGTAATAATTCTTTCAGTCCGTCCATTATGTTTCGTGTTTCTTCGGAAATTAATTCTTGTACTTCTTCCATTACATCACCGCTTATCATCATCGGGAAATGCGAAAAAATAATATTTTCACCAACGCACATCGCCGAAATTTGATAATTATCGAGATTTTCTATTTTTTTTCCGCTGATAACACAAGTAGAAATCCAATCTTCAACATTCTCATTACCGGAAAGGTCGTAATTACGTCTTTCTAAGTCGATTGAATTAATGAAAAAATTGTTAATATTTGTAATTGATTTCTTTGAATAAGATTTAATAACTTGTTCTATGCAATCGTAGCAAATTGCATATTCATAAATAAGTTCCGTTTTGCCTGACAGGATATTTTTCTCATACGCTTTTTCGATGACATAATTTATACCGTCCTGCAATAAATTTTCAGTACAAATTTTACATTCTTTAAACTTATCGGAACTTTTTTCCGAATAAAACATTATCGGTATTTTACACATTTTCTCCGTTTTTTTTGAGGTCTGTCTTAATGGTCGCAACCGCAACTTCCGCCTCCGGTATCGCAACTTCCTTTTTCGCCTCCGCAACACGACTCTCCATGATTATGGACAGGTTGTTTCATAAAATCAATAACTAAATCTTTCGGGTGCATTATCGGTGCCGATAATATAACTCCTACATTGTTTTTTAATAAATTATCTGTTTCCGTTTTTTCCATTTGGGCTCCGAGTACTTCCGTTACTTGAAGATTTTTCAATAATTCGAGAACTTTATCCGGAGTATTTTTATCCACAAGTTCCATTTGTTCTTTTGACACTTCATTGTTTTCAATATCATAGATATAAAACTTATCTGCATCGTTGAAATTTTGAGCTAACATTCCGTTTTCTACCGGCACAGCTATTTTTCTTGTACTCATTAGTTTAAATTTAATTTGTTAATGTATAACTTTTATGTTTGTTTTGTTGTAAGGTCTTCGACCTATTTAATGTTGCTTACGCACTTGTGCAAACTTTTAATAATTAGCAAGTTGCAATTAAGTAAATAGGTAAAAACTTTTGTATGGGTACTAGTATTTCATTTCACTCGTTGGTAAAATGAAGCACAAAAGTAGTAGTTTTTTTTAATTTCCACTAAATTTTAATATTATATTTCTTGAAAAAGCAAACTTTAAATTGTAACAGAAAATTATTAGATATTTCCAAACCACTCGTCATGGGGATTTTGAATATAACTCCTGATTCTTTTTACGATGGCGGAAAACATCAAAGTTTAAACAATATAAAAAGAGGTATAAAAAAAATACTTTCCGAAGGTGCTGATATTATTGACATCGGTGCTTATTCTTCTCGTCCCGGAGCTGATAATATTTCCGAAATGGAAGAACTTAAACGATTAATTCCGGCACTTGAACTAATAAATTCAGATTATCCGGAAGCTGTAATTTCAGTAGATACTTTTAGGTCGAGAATTGCAGAAATAGGTGCTAAACATTACAATGTTGCAATCATAAACGACATTTCTGCCGGTGATGATGACCCGAAAATGCTTGAAACAGTTGCCAAATTTGGTGTTTCATATATTATGATGCACAAAAAAGGCAATCCGCAAAATATGCAAAACAAGCCGACTTATGAAAATTTAATTAAAGAAATTATCCTTTATTTTGCAAAAAAAACAGAACTTGCGAAAAAATACGGAATTAACGACATAATTATAGACCCCGGTTTTGGTTTCGGCAAAACGATAGAACACAACTACCAACTTCTGAACGAATTACACAAATTTAAAATTTTTGATTTTCCTTTACTTGTCGGATTATCACGAAAATCAATGATATATAAACCCTTAAATATGTCTGCAAAAGATGTCCTTATCGGAACTGTTACTTTAAATACTGTTGCTTTGCAAAAAGGAGCAAACATACTTCGAGTTCACGATGTTGCGGAGACGGTTCAAACCGTTAAAGTTTTTGACTTAATATGAGTTCGGTATTTTCTTGTAATCAGCCCCCTATGGTTTTAAGTAAAAAGCTATAAATCAAATATTTAGATTTATAGCTTTTTGTTAATTCAAACCTCAAGGGGGCTTTTTGTTTCAAGCTTAATATGATTTTGCAAATAAAACTCTTTTATTAGAAGGCTTGCCGGTTACCATACATCTTCCCTCTTCTTCCGGAGCATCGAAAGGAATACAACGGATAGTAGCTTTTGTTTCGTTTTTAATTTTCTCTTCCGTTTCCGAAGTACCGTCCCAGTGAGCAAGAATAAAACCGGTTTCTTCATTCAAAACCTTTTTAAATTCTTCGTAAGTATCTACTTTATGAGTTTTTTCTTCTCTGAATTTCAAGGCTTTATTGAAAATAGCTTCTTGCATTTCTTTAAGAAGATTATCTATATAATCGGCAATTCCTTCTTGCGGAAATATTTTTTTCTCGAAAGTATCTCGTCTTGCAAGTTCGATATTTCCGTTTGCTATATCCCTCATTCCGAGTGCCAGACGAACCGGTACGCCTTTTAATTCGTACTCTGCAAATTTATGTCCGGGACGATGTGTATCACGGTCATCAAATTTAAAAGAAATTCCTTTTTCTTTGAGTTGGTCGGTGATGCCGTTTACAAGCTCCCTTATTTTCTCCAAGTCTTCTTCACTTTTGTAAATTGGAACTATAACTACCTGAATAGGTGCAAGTTTTGGGGGAAGAACAAGTCCTTTATCATCGGAATGAGCCATAATTAATGCTCCCATTAATCGAGTTGAAACTCCCCAAGAACTCGCCCAAACGTATTCTTGTTTTCCTGTTTTATCGGTAAAAGTTACATCAAATGCTTTTGCAAAATTTTGTCCCAAAAAATGTGATGTTCCGGATTGAAGTGCTTTCCCGTCCTGCATAAGTGCCTCAATGGTAAATGTTTCCAATGCTCCGGCAAAACGTTCTTTTTCTGTTTTAGAGCCTTTTATTACAGGCATTGCCATGTATTTTTCGGCAAATTCGGCATAAATATTTATCATTTGTGTAGTTTCGGCTATCGCTTCGGCGGAAGTGGCGTGTGCCGTGTGTCCTTCCTGCCAAAGAAATTCAGCGGTACGCAAAAATAAGCGTGTACGCATTTCCCAACGCACAACGTTTGCCCACTGATTAATAAGCAAAGGCAAATCTCTGTACGATTGTATCCATTTTTTATAAGTACTCCAAATTATGGTTTCCGAAGTCGGACGGACAATTAATTCTTCTTCAAGTTTTGCCGTTTCATCTACTACTATTGTTCCGTCTTCTGCGGTTTTTAGTCTGTAATGCGTTACAACGGCACATTCTTTTGCAAAACCCTCAACGTGTGAGGCTTCTTTACTGAAATATGATTTTGGTATAAAAAGCGGAAAATAAGCATTTTGATGTCCTGTTTCTTTGAACATCTTATCTAATTGCTCTTTCATTTTTTCCCAAATTGCGTATCCGTAAGGCTTTATAACCATACTTCCCCGAACTCCGGAATTTTCGGCAAGGTCGGCTTTTACTACCAACTCATTATACCATTGCGAATAATCTTCTGCTCTTGATGTTATCCCCTTGTCTGATTTTTTTTTATTTGACACCTTATTATATATGATTAATTATTAAAAACGTAAAAGTAGATATTTGTTTTCTATCTGCAAATTTAAGTTTTTATTTTTCCGATTGTTTATTTCTTTTTTGTTAAATTCAGACATGAGTACTAATATAAAAGTTTTTCCGTATCAACTTTTATATAATGACTTTATTATTAGATTTTTATAAATACGGCTTTGCCCCATTAAAAAGGTCGGAGACCTTATTTCATGTATTTTATTTAATTATTATATTTAATTTATTTAATTTTGTGATGTTTAATAAATTTAATTAATAATATTTTAAATATTTTACAATGAAAAACAAACTTACAATTTTAATTATTGCAATTTTATTACCTTTTATTGCAAATTCACAGACTACGGCAAATGCCAAGTGGACAAAGGTACTCGGAGGTACAAGTACAGAATCGCCAAACTATGGTAATGCAAGAGTGAAAGTTATGACAAAAACATCTATGGCTATTGACGACCAAGAAAATTTGTTTATTGCTACGGGAACTTACTCAAACGATGGTGATGTAGGACAAAGAACCGGCAATACGGAAATAGATACTCTCGCAGATATGGACTGCTGGGTAATTAAAATGAACTCGTCAGGCGATACTTTGTGGACAAAGGTTTTTGGAGGTACAAAAGCCGATTCTCCACTCGGAATAGTTGCAGATAACAAAGGAGGTTGTCTTGTTGCAGGATTAACATATTCCGACGACGGAGATTTTCTAAATACAAATCATCATGGCACCAACGAAATAGAAGACGGTTTTGTAGCTATTTTAGACAGCAATGGAGAGATAAGCAAAATAAAACAATACGGTAGTAAAGCTAACACAGGTGTAGATGAAGACGGTGAATCGGTAACTTCCGGAGGCTATGACGGATTAACTGCTATTATTGCCACTTCGGACGGTAACTATATGTGTGTAGGATATTCTAATTCCTATGCTGATGATCTCAAACCCTTAGATGAAACTCAATTCTGGGCAGGTTGGTTTCTTAAAATAAACACAAACGGAACAAAATTAAGCTCTAAAAAAATATCTCACGATGTAAGATCTCCGGAAGACTATAGAATGATATTATACGATGTTGTGGAAGCAGAAGACGGAAAATTTGTAGCACTCGGAGACCTTATGCTAACAATGAATACAACTTACTGGATAGTAAAAACCGATGGTGTCGATAATACAAAAAAAGAATGGTCGTATGAGTATTATGATGGTTCGGGAATGCAACAACCGGTAGCACTTACTAAAAAAAATAAAGATACTTATGCTGTTACAGGTTGGGTGTCAAACAAAGGAGCGGACCAAACTACGCCGGTTTATGGAGGAGCAGATACTTGGGTGTTTGAAGTAGATGATTCGGACGGAACAATATTAAAACAAAACTTATTCGGTGGTACGGCAGGAGATATACCTTATGATATGATAACTCTAAAAAACGAGAACCTTCTTGTTGCAGGTTATACTTTCAGTTTTGATGGATATGCAAACGGAGGATATGGTCAGACTGATATGTGGTTGCTCGAACTTAGCAAAAACACACTTGATACTGTCCGAATGCACAAAATAGGAGGAGCAGGTTTAGAAAGAGCTTATGCGGTAACCGAATCCAAAGACGGTAAAGCATTTTATATAGCAGGATACATTGCCGGATATCTGGTGGACTACCTAAAAAGAGTGAAGGTTC
>JAOZMN010000062.1 GCA_029934265.1 Bacteroidales bacterium | reverse complement strand
AATCGGCTACTCCGGTATTATATAAGATAACGGGGGCGTACTGTGTATCTGTTCCTATCGGAAAAATCTTATCGACAGATGATACTCGTTGAATAAGTGAGCCAATATCGTCGGTTACTATGTATTTTGCATTATCAGCTCCGGTTATTGTTTTTCCGGCTTCTATTTCTAAATCATTCCATGATAAAAATAATTTTTGTCCGGTAAATTTAATATCATTACTGATATAAGTATGTCCGGCAAGCCCGGCATCATAAGTTACATCACTTATTCCGAGATTTTGAAATTCTCCTGCTATATAATGCCTTTCGCTTCCTCCGGTTAATTCTATTGCCGATACAGTTACAGCTTCTTGTCCGTAACAATAGGCGTTTCCGTTTACATTAAGATTAAATCCTGCTAAATCGAGGCTTGTTGCCAATGCTATACCGAGTACAAAATGATTTACGGTTACATTAGCGGAAAGTTCCGGATATGAAGCTGTTTCCGGTACTCCTGCATTTTTAGAGATACCGACATTCGGTATTCCGTTTGTCCAGTTTCCGGCATCTTCCCATTTATTATCATTATTACCTGTCCATGTAGTAAAAGCGGGAGAATTTAACCATGCCGGGGTCATATTATTTAAAGTGCCATGATTTGCTCCCGGTGTTAAATCGGTAAGAACTGTTCCGCTTGCATGATTGAAAGAATAATAAGCGAGTAAATTTGCGTCTGTACCATCTTCGGCTTGACACATATATTCTCTTAATTTATTTTCATCAACTGCTGTTTTCCGGATTCTGAGTTCGTCTATTTCGCCTTTAAAAGCGGTTGTATTATTAAGTTGTGCTCTTCCTATTTCAAGTGTCCCTGTTCCGAAAAATTTATTTGTACTTTCTCCTGCTGCAATTTCAACTCCATCTCTGAATATCCAAATATTTTCATTGCTTGCAGGTATGCTTGCATCATAAATACATGCCCAGTGGTGCCAGTCTGTATCTGTATATGTATCGTTTGTTATAAGTTCGTTTGTTCCGTTTGCATCAAAAGCAAAAATAAATTTATCGGAAGAGTTAAAACCGCAAAATAAAGAATTAAAATCTGTTCCGTCTTTATGGATACTTACTATTCCATCCTCTGTGCCTGAAGCTGTTCTTCTTGCCCAAAATTCGATAGTAAATGATTTATTTGATAAATCCACTCCTGCTCCGCAATCTACATAATCATCTAAACCATCAAATTCGAGTGCGTTTTCGGGTGGTATTGCCATATGTGCCATTGGACTTTCTAAATCGCCTACTGCAAAAGCTCCCATATTTGTAATCCCTATAAATGTTTGATTAAAATAGGGAACTGTACCTCCGGCGGGACTTTCAATATTACTTATCCAACCTGTACCGGGATTGTATCCAATTGCTGAATTTGCTCTTGTAAAACTTGTTCCTTCGGGCAAGTTTGTATCTTTCCAACTTACGGTAATATCGTAATCGGTAGCATCAGGGCTTGGGTCTTCAATAAGCCATGTAAGTGAAACCATGTCGGTGCTTAAAATTGATGTTCCGCCGTTTCCTACTTCTGCTCCTGTGTCGGTTACATCAGGGTAAATTCTGAATTTATAAGTATCTGCCGATTCTTTATTTGTGATTTCAAGAGGAGCATAATATAAGTCTGTTCCTATATATAAAGTTTCTGTTGAAGCGGCTGAAATATCTTGAATAACAGAACCTATACTATTTGTTACGAAATATCGGGTATCACTTGGTGTTCCCACGTTTGCAAGCGGTAGTATTTTTAAATCGTATTCGTTAAGTTCTACTCTTCCGTTTGTGAAATCTATATTTCCTTCAATTTCGGTATTTCCGGCAAGTGCTGCATTTTTATTATCGTCTAATTTAAGATTTTGAAATATTCCGGCTATGTGGTGTATTTTTGAACCTCCGGTTAATAGCAAACTTCCGCTTCCGCTGTCGTTTCCGTAATTGTATGTGTTTCCACTTATTTTAATATTATCACCTAACGCTCTTGTCAGTATCGCACCACCGCTAAGAACAAGATGATTTACAGTCATTTCTGCCTGATTTTCGGCATTATTCGGCATATTGTTTCTTATACCTGCATTGTTTGAATTTACACCGGGATTATCGTTTGTCCAATTTGTCGGGTCTGCCCAGTTTTGACTGTTTGTACCTGTCCAAGTTGTGAATGCTCCGGAAATTTGCCTATCAACATCTTCCATATTCACAAGTGTTCCGGCATTAGTGTTTCCGGATAAGTCTTTTAAAGTTGTACCTGCTGTTTCATTAAAATCATAGTATGAAATAAGATTTGCTATATCCGGGTCATTTGCCAGATGAATTGGCTGACACATATTTTTTCGTATATCATCGGCACTTCTTGCAATATTCCAAATACGGACTTCATCAATTTGTCCGTCGAAATATTCTACATTGCTATAGTTTCCTATATGTTGTTCGCAAAGAGCGTTGTAGTAAATATTTCCTGTTGTAGCTTCCGAACCAATAAGTACTCCATCTACATACAGTTTTTGTTCAATTCCATCGTAAGTTGCAACTATATGTTTCCATGTTCCTTCATATTGACTTGAATTTATAGGTACCTTAAGTTCCGAAAGAACGCCGGTATTTAATCCGAATGTAAGATTTGCTCCTTTATCTTGAAAGGCAATAAACCATGATGATGCAGTCCCATTATGTTCCTGCCTGATTACTTCATAATAGGTATTTACAGTAATTAAGTCTGCTTTTACCCATGCTTCGAGGGTTAATTTATCTCCGGAACTAAAATCGAGGGCGGGAATATCTACATATTCATCAGAGCCATCAAATTCTAATGCGTTTTCTGCAAAATCGGGTGTTGCCATCGGACTTTCTAAATCGCCTACTGCAAAAGAACAAACTCCTGTCATTCCTGTAAGCGTTTGAGTGTATGGGTCGGCTCCTCCAACAGGGCTTACAGGACTTGCATTCCAAGTTCCTGTAAAATATCCTACGGCAGAGTTTGTTCTTGTGAAATTCGTTCCTTCGGGTGGTGCATTACCGTCCCACTGTACTGTTATGTCATAATCGGAAGAACCGCCTTGTGGCTGTACGTCCCAAGTTAATTTCACACAATCTTCGAGAGCAGGAATTGATGTTCCGCCTTCACTTATTTTAGATGCGGGATTGTTAACTTCCGGAAAAAGTCTGAGCATAAAATCAGCTCCTGTTCCGGAATTATCTGTTATTGTTATCGGGGCATATCCGTTTGCGGAATTTATTCCTACATGGAAAGTTTCAGAACCGACACCGGGAACTTCCTGTGTGAGATAACCAATTCCGTCCGTTATAAAATATAAGTTGTCATTTGCTCCGGTAACAGAGATTCCGGGCAGAATAGTTAAATCATAATCTTTAAGAAACACACGACCGTCAGTAAAATTTAACTCTGTTGCAATGTCAGTAATTCCGGCAAGTTCAACTTCTTTAACATCATTAATCACAAGTAAACCAAAATTTCCGGCTATAAAATGCTTATCTGTACCTCCGGACATTTCTATACCACCGGCTCCTATATTTGGTGAAAAACTAAAAGCATTTCCTGAAGCATTAAGGTTCATTCCGTTTGTAACAACATCAAAGCTTGCATTTGTACCCACAACTATATGATTAATAAATTGAGTACCGTTCATTTGAGGGTCTTTTGCTTGGTCGATAATTCCTACATTATTTGAGTTTGTTCCGGGAACTTTGTTTGTCCAGTTAGCGTCTGTATGCCAAGTATTATCGATTGTTCCAAGCCATGTTGTAAATGCTCCGGAAACATCAAAAGTCGGATATGTCATTCCACCCTGCATTGTTCCGTTATTTGTATTAGCAGTTAAGTCTTTTACGATAGTTCCTCCATTTTCATTAAAAGTATAATATGCCATAAGTCCGCCTGATGCTGCGTCAATGCTTTGGCACATATACTCACGAATTTCTTCCGGAGTTAATACAATATTCCAAATTCGCAGCTCGTCTATTTCTCCGTCGAACGAAAAAGTTGAAGGACTCCACGGAGCTCCTCCCATTGTAAACGAATTTGCTGTTGCACCAATTGGATTGGAACTTGCGGGAACTCTTCCAACTTCAACGCCGTTGATATAGCCAATCATATCTCCGCTCTGTGCCCAAGTAACAGCGATATGTGTCCATTCTCCTACTGCGATTGTGCCTGATGTAAAATTAGATTGAGCTCCTGTGTTATCCCAAATTTCAGGATTTAGCTCTCCGTTAAGTATTCCAAGAACATATCCTCTACTTGCTCCTCCAAGTTCTGCTTTTCCAAAGATTTTATAGTCTTTATCATTTTCAGCTATTTTCACCCAAGCTTCCATTGATAAATTTGTGGAAATATTGAAAGCGGAATTATTATTTGTTGCATCAACATATTTTTGGTCGGCAGCAATAAATTTTATTGCATTTTCCTGACCGCCGACTGCCATTCCTGAAGCGACTCCGCCGACAGAAAACGGACTTAATGAATTTACTCCGGTAATGGTTATTGAATAAGGGTCGGAACCCGTTGCTGAAGTTTCAGTTTGCGGTTGCCAAGAGCCTCCGGTATAATGTCCTACTCCTATTTCTGTTCTTACAAAAGTTGCACCTTCGTCGGAAGCATTCCATTGTGGGGTAATATCCATGTTTACGCTACCGCCTGTTTCTTCCATTATTTCCCAAGTACGTTCTACCGTATTATCGAAATTTGTTATATTTGTTCCTCCTTCTGTTCCGTTTGTTGTAACTTTGGAATAAACTCTTACAGAATAATTATCTGTTATTCCGGACTTATCGTTTAAGGTAACAGGAGTGTATGAAGTTTCCAATACTCCTACGGGAAATATTATCGGACCGGAGACTACTTGCCGAGTTAAAACTCCTCCCCCGTTTGTTACGAAAAAACTTGATGCACTCGGAGTACCTGATAGAGTTGCTCCGGGAGAAAAAATAAAATTATATTCACCCAAGAAAACTTTTCCGGTTGAAAGATTAAAGTCATTTGAAACTGTTGTATTTCCGGCAAGTTGGATATTATTTGTTGCAAGTGATTTTAATCGGGTAAAATTTCCTGCAATATGATGTAGTCCCGAATTTACAATACTGACAGCTCCTGATATTGCTGTTTCGTTTCCAAAACCATAGGCGTTGCCGGAAACATTAATAAAATTTGAGTTTAAATCAAGATTTGAGCCTGTTCCTATTACAAAATTATCGACATTTACAAGGGCTGTAAGAGTCGGATTATTAGTAGCTGTTCTAATTCCTACATTTACTGAATTTACATTAGGAGCTTTATTTGTCCAGTTTGTATTATCCGACCAATTATTGCTTGTAGTTCCTACCCATGTTGTATATGCTCCGGAAGGAATCCAATCGGTAGCAGTACTCATATTTTTAAGAGTTCCTGTATTTCCGTTTCCGGTAAGGTCGTTAAGATTAGCATCGCCTGCACCTTGATTCATTCCGTAATATGCAAGTAAATTTGTTTCTGCCGGATTAACGGCAGAACACATAAATTCTTGAATTTGTTCTGCTGTTCTTTCATAATTCCAAAAACGAACTTCATCAATATTTCCAGATAGAAGATTTGAATTATCATTGCTTGCTCCCAACTTAAAAATACCGGTTTCCGATTCCGGAGTTCTTGCTTCCGATGCTTCTAAATTTCCGTTTATATATAATTTAAGATTTACACCATCGTAAGCAACCGCAACATGATACCATTCGTTAGTATTTGCTGTTACTGTCCCACTCAAGGTTACAGAACCTATAAAAGAACCTATTTTTTTATCTATATTGCTAATTCCTATAATTGTTCGTCCGTTTACTCCTTCTTGTTGAATAATAGCTTTATTTTCAGTTATAGCAGTATTGGTTTTAAACCATGTTTCTATCGTAAAGTTGGTAGTAGAAAGATTTAAAATTGCACCTAAGTCCACACGAGCATTTGTTCCGTTAAAATTTAAAGCATTTTGTGGAACAGGCAGTGTAAATTCTCCTTCGTCTGCTCCTAAATCTACTTCTGTTCCGGTTCCAACATATCCGGTTTCACCCTTTCGGGGTTCTCCGTCAATATCTTTTTCTAAAGCAACAGAACTTCCTGCACTTTCTATATTTGTGGGTGCTGATGTATTAATATGTAAATCGGTATTGCTGATAAAAGGTACTTGTTCGGATATTGAATTTGCATCAAAAGATGTTGCTTGCCATGCGGTTAAGTTTGAATAAGGTGTTCCTCCTAACTTAGCAAAATTTACTCCTGCCGTAAATAAATTATTATAGTCGCAAGAGTTAATTCCTTGTGAGCTTAATTTTAATGCGTAACCGTCTGTATCTTGATTTGTAAGTATATTATTTTTTATATTTGTATTGCCTGACATATTAGCATTTACATCAAGACACCAATTATTCATATTATTTCCTGATAAAATATTTAAAGTATTGTGATAAATATTTGTATAATCAGAAATTTTTATCCGCATTGCTATAGAATTCCCTGTATTTGATGTTGAAATAAAATTATTTGCAAGCAAATTTGGAGTTCCGCCTGTTCCTGTACAGTTTGTCATATATATACAATAGCTTGCATTTCCGGAAGTTAAATCAAGTTTATTATTGATAACATCCATTCCGTTATCGCAACTTGAAAGGTGCATACCGTAAAGCATATTTGAAGAATTTGATTTTATTTGATTTTTTGAAATTAGCAATCCGTTATTATTGTTTAAACTAATTCCGTAATTATAAAAATCTTGAATTGTATTATTTACAATTTCAGTTCCGGTTGCAATAAACAATTCTCTAAGTTTTATAGATTTTGAACCATTTTTTATAGTATTATTCAATATTTTAAGATTCGACAAACTGTTTCCTCCGAGATAATATATTACTGAATAATTATCAACATTTGAAGTAACCGTTCTTCCTTCAATAATATTATTATCGAGTGTAATATTATCGTTGCCTCCAACAAGTGTAAATACATTTCCAATGTCTGCGGTAGTAGAAGTATTTGCAATAGTCATATCTTTGAAAGTAATATAATCTGCACCGTTTAACTTTACTATCCAGTTATTTGTGGTAGGCGAGTTGCTTAAAGTAACATCTGTATTGTTTCCTGAATATGCTTGAAAGGTAATATGATTTGCAAAATTTGCCCCTGTTATTACCGGTATTGTAATTTGTTCGTTATAAGTACCTGCTTTTACATTAAAAGAAACAATAGCATTTACTCCATCGTTTGTTAAAGCTGTTACGGCATCTGTAAAAGAATGAAAATCTCTACCTGTCGGATAGTTTGTGGATTTGGTTAAGTCAATGGTATAAATACCATTCATAGGAACGGAAGCTACTATTTCATCAAAACCACAATATGGATTTGCGACGTCTCTTGTTTGTCCGTCAAAATCGGTAGTAATTCCGGCTATTGAATTTCCTAATTGTAATGAAGGATTGTCGGAATCTAAATGAAGGTCGGTTGCAGATATATAATTAGGATTTGCAAATACGGAATTTGCATCTAATCCGGAAGCTGTGTTCCAATCTGTAATATTTCCATAATAAGAGCCAAGAGTTGTAGAATAAGCCATATAGGACGAATTGCCGGTATAGTATATGTTGTAGTCGAATACTATTCCTGTTCCCATAGAAGTTTTAAACCATACTCCCATTCCATTTGCGGTGGTAGATGAAAATATATTGTTTTTTGCTGTCTGATAAGTTATATCTTTAAAATATATAGCACAAGAATTTGCATTTCCGGTGATTACTTCGGTCGAGTTATAGAAAGTGTTAATATAATCGGACCTTTCTATGTGAATACAAAAATTTTCTGCAGGACCGGCAGGTATCGAAATAGAATTATTTACAAGACTTAATCTATTAATTCCAGTACCAACACAATCAATAAGTTCAATTCCGGTACAATTATTATCAGTACTGCTTACTTGAACATAATTATTTTCAACAATGGATTTATTGTAACTATTATTTACATATATACCATAATTTATTCCGGGACAATACTTACCGATTACTGTGTTGTTTTTAATCAATAAATCATTTTGATTATAAACATCTATACCTGCTTCATAAAAATTCTGAATATTATTATTCTCAATTATCAAACCGCTTGCAGGTACTCCCGGGTCTTGTCCTTCGATGAATATTCCTGTCGCACCTTGGTTTATTTCATTATTTCTGATAACAATATTAGTGGAATTATTTACTCCGGAACTTGCATTATGGATAACAACCATATTGTAACCCTCTTCTGTTGTAACTCTACCATTTATTATATTACCTTCAATAAGAATATCATCAACCGGGTTTAAACTTGTATTAATATCAAAAACTCTACCTATACTTGCGGTAGTAGAATTGTTGGTAATTGTAATGTTTTTGAAACGAAGAAAAGAACCACCTTCAATAAGCACTACCCAGTTAGCAGTCGTTGGAGCATTCTTTAATTCAACATCAGTATTAACTCCGGAAGCCGACTGAAAAGTTATAGAGTTTGCATTTGAAGAACCTGTAATAAATGGTATTGTAATTTGTTCGTTATAAGTTCCTGCTTCTACATTAAAGGTTACAGCGCCGTTTACTCCGGCACCGTTTGGAACTCCTCCATCTAAACGAGTTCCGGCAGTCATATCTAAAATAGCAGAAGCAAAACTCTGATAAAGAGTTGCACTTGGAGTTCCTCCGGTATCAATGGTATATATTCCGTTTAATTGTGCGGAAATAGTATTTGAAAAGCCTAATAATATTGCTATCAGAAATAATATATGTATTTTGATATTTTTCATGATTTTTTGTTTTGAATTATATTAACGAACTTTCCAAAAGTTGAAAAAACTTTTGGAAAGTCTTACAATAAGGAAGGTTATTTATTTGAAGAATTTATATCAACATTTCCGGATAATTTCATAAGAAGCATCATGTTTTCTTGTAATGAAGAAATTTTGGCTTCCATACTTTCTATTTTCTTTGTAGAAATTGACGCATTTGCAGATTCAGCTTTGAGTAACTCAATTTCTTTTTGCTGACTTTCGATGAGTTTTTGCTGCTCTTTTACTGCCTCAACAAGAAATGCTACCATGTGGCTGTATTGTACGGATTTATAGCCGTCAGCATTGGTATTTACTGCTTCTGGAATTACTTTTTCAACTTCCTGTGCTATAAAACCAAATTGTTTTCCTTCCGGAAAATTTTTATCTTTAAATTCTTCCGTTTTCCAAGTGTAATTTACACCTCGTAAGTTTAAAACCTTATCAAGACTGCCGTCGAGAGTTATTACGTTTTCTTTCCAACGCTCATCTGAGAGTTCGTTTACTCCGGCAGATTGGAAACGACCGTTTACGTAGAGCTTGTACCCTGCCTGAACGTTACCACCTATCGCTACATCGGAAGCGTCAACTGTTAATTTTACTTCATTTGCACTCGGAGCACTCCAGAGGCTGTTAATTTTATTTCCTCCACCTATTGTTATTCCGTCTCCGGCTGTATATTCGACTTCATTTGCCGCATCCCATTTGGCACCGTTCCATTTTAGTACTTGATTATTAGCCGGAGAATTGGCAGATAAATTTATACTACCGCCATCAACTAAATTAATTTTATTAGCATCTGCACCGTCCCATGAAATAGCTTGATTATCTTCGTCGGTTGCAGCGTTCCAACTTGCTCCGTCCCATTTAAGCACTTCATTGTTACCGGGATTATTCGTCGATAAATCAAAACTACTTGCACTTAATCCGCTTATCGATACTTTATTTCCGGAAATTGATATTAATTGGTCATCATCATTATCGTCTATACCTAAATCCCATTTTGAACCGTCCCATTCTAAAACTTTTCCGCCGTCGGCTCCGCCCGGTACTGTCGAAGATAATTCAAAACTACTTGCACTAACTCCGCTTATACCAACCGTATTACCTGCAATAGTAATAAGTTGGTCATCGTTGTCTGTATCAACTTGTGCTTGCCAATGGTCAGTTACCCATTTCAAAACGTCTCCATTTACAGGAGCAACTGATGATAACAAAATATTTCCACCATTATTTATTTCTATTAAGTTTTGATTAGCTCCCCAGTTTATTGAGTTTTTGTAAGGGGCTAAATCTATATTTGAAGCACTGCCATTATTTGTAATTTTTAAAATATCCCCGGTTAAATCTAAATCTTGTATTTCATTTGTTACACTACCGTCAACTTCTGTAAAAGATGTTAAATATCCTGCTGAAGAATGGTCGCCCCAACCGTGTGCAGTGTTCCAATTTGTAATATCACCGGGAACAATAATGCCGGCAGGCGAAGCGGTAAAAACCTGATCGGTTTCATCGGCATTTGTAAAATGTGTTAAGTCTGAGATCTGACTTTCTGTTATCGAAATACCGGATAAATCAACTGTGCCTGCATTACCGGTAATACTCAAAATATTAGCGGCAAGGGAAATTGCTTGAGCATCAGTATTTACCCCTGCATTAGTAGCCTCCCATCTGTTATTTGCATTTATCCATGTTAAAATTTGCCCGTCAGCAGGAGCGATTCCTGATAAGTTAATATTCGCTCCGGTACTTGATATTTGAATTTCATTACCATTCCAAGACAAATCCTGTATTTCATTTGTTGCATCTGCATCTGCATCATCAATAGAAGCAGAAATAACACCTGCTGCAATATTTATATTTGCTCCTGCCGTATAAACTTGTCCATTATCTACATCTGCCGTCCATTTTGAACCGTCCCATTTCAATACATTATTCAATGCAGGAGCATTAGATGCAAGGTCAAAACCGGTTCCATCGTCTATTGAAACGGCATTTCCGGAAAGTGAAATGTTTTGTTTATCGGTATTATCTAAATATGGAGTTAAATCAACTGTGATAGTACTTCCTGATAAACTTAACTTATCGGAAGCAATGGTAAGATTTTGAAGTTCGTTTTCAGGGTCATCGTCGGCAGACGAAGACGAACTAACTGTAAAATTAGGATAGGTACCTGTTATAGTAACATTACCGGTATTTGTGAATGTAACTTCCTTATCTGGTGCCGTATTTATTACGGTATTCCCGACAACATTAATACCTTCGCCACCGGCAATATTTACTCCTTCAACGGTATGCCAGCTGTCGCCTATCCACCAATAAAGAGTATTAAAATCGGTATCATAAACGAGTAATCCGATGTCGTTAAAGTTTAACTTACTTGTAAATTCGGTTGCACTACGCTGAACAGTAGTCATTCTCGGAATCAAGAGACCTTGATTGTTTTGAGGCGAAATAAGCTCCAGTACCGAGTTAGGATTTGGAGTTAAAGTATTTACTCCTACGGAATTCTGAGAAAAAACAGGAAACGAGAGTAAAAAAGAAAGAAAAAACAGGACGAATAATTTCCTAAGATTGTTCATGGTATCGAATTTTGAAGTTTATATTCTTTATATAATAACAATAAAGCAACAAAAAGAAAAT
>JAOZMN010000386.1 GCA_029934265.1 Bacteroidales bacterium | reverse complement strand
TACTGACGCACATTTCAGCCTTTCATAACTAAAGTTTATGAATAATGCAGGTTAAAACGAACTTACTCTTTCTCAAAAAAACTTTTTACGGCTTCGCTACCTTTTTTTACTATTGCAAGTGGAGGATATTCAATCGGATTGTCTTCTAAAATTATACCTTTTTCGTTTTCCGAAAATACAAACTCCATTCCTGTATCCAAAAGAAATTCCGGGACTATTCTAATATCGTTTCCAAGCAAATCCAAATCCGTTAGTGCGGTAAGTTCGGTTATTTCTTTTGGGATTATCGAAATAGAATTTCCTTGTGCAAAAGAAAGTGTTTGTAAATTTGAAAGTTTCTCTATCGACTTTGGAATTTTCTTAATATTGTTCAAACCGAGTTCAAGATGTTCTAAATTTTCTAACTCAAAAAGTTCTTCCGGTAATTCTTCTATTGTGTTTCCCATCAATAAAAGTACTCGTAATGACTTAAGTTTTGATATTCCTTTCGGAATTTCCGAAACTCCCGTTTCGATAAGGTTTAATTCGCTTAAATTTTTCAGTTCAAATATTTCTTTCGGAATTGTCCTAAGAATATTTCCTGCTAAATCGAGTTTTATTAAAGTTTGAATTTTACCGAAACTTTCAGGCAAATCGGTTATTTTATTATAATCGAACGAGAAAGTACTGATTTTTTTAAATTCGGACATCCATTCCGGCAATTTTTCGATAGAATTAAAACCAAGATTAAGAAAATAGAGCTTCGGCAAGTCAGTTAAAAATTTCGGAAGTTCGGTAATTTTATTTCCTGTTAAATATAATCTGTTCAAAGCTTTAAGCGTACTTAAAACTTCCGGAACTTGCGAAAATTCGTTATTACTCAAATCGAGAATTTGCAATTTTACAAGTGATGCAAATTCTTCCGGCAAAGTTTTTAGTCCGGTTTGAACTAAATTAAGATATGAAAGATTACAGAACTTATCAATATCATGCGTTATTTCTTTAAGCGGATTTCGACTTAAATTAAGGTCGAGTAAAGTTTCCGTTTTTTTTATTTTATCCGGAAGTTTACATATTTTATTATTACTTAAATCAAGACTTTCAAGCAAATCGAATTGTTCTAATTCGTGTGGAAATTCCTCAAATTCATTATAAGCAAGATTAATAAAACGAAGTTTTTTCAGTTTGCAAAACTCTTTCGGAATTTTGGAAAGTTTATTTTCTTCGAGAGCAATTTCCGTTAAAGTTTCTATTTCAAATAAAACTTTCGGGATTTCGGTAAGTCCGGCTCTGTTAAGTTTTATTTTTATGATTTCTTCCTTATCATTAATTTGAAATCGACCAAATTCATCATAAACCCAGCCGTCTATGTTAAATTCAGTTTCTTTAAATTGCTTTCCTGTTTCTTTTTCTAACCGCTCTATTAATTTTTTATATGCTTTCATATATTTATGATTTGTAACAATTTAAAAATGAATACAAAAGTATAATCATTTCTTCGAGTGTTAAGTTTTAATTTTATATCCCACAAGGTGGGTTTCATTTTATTTTATTTTTACTGAAATATCCGTTTTTCTGAATTTCATTTTACTCAATACAACAAATATGATAAAAATAAAACGATTTCAAAAATTTATTTTACCGGATAGACTTTATAAGTACTCAAATAAAAGTTTTCACCTATTTTCTTAATTATAACTTTCTAATTAATAAAAATTTACACAGGTACGTAAGCAACATTAAAAAGAAGTCGAAGACCTTAATTCCGTTTGTGCGTGTCTATGCTGTAATACATATATATAAGGTGTTCGAGAGTTTTAAGAATTTCGTTCATATAATCTTTTACAGCTTTCAGGCTTCCGGGCAAAGTATAAATTTGAGCCTGTCCGACAATTCCGGCTACTCCTCTGCTTAGTACTGCATTAGGGATTTTTAATCCGTATTTCACACGAATAAGCTCCATTATTCCGGGAATTTCTTTATCCAATAAAGGTTTAACAACTTCCGGAACAATATCACGCTCACCGATACCGGTACTTCCGGTTGTAAAAATTATATCCGTTTTCTGATTTCCGGCTTCGAGTAATTTTTTGGTTAATCTTTTTTTTTCGTCAGGAATTATTTCATAGGATATTTCATAATTCCAGCCTTTTTCGGAAAAATAATTTTCTAATCGAGTTTTAATTTCTATCCCGCTTGTATCTTCATATATTCCTTTAAATGCTCTGTCGCTGAGAGTTATCACGCAAAGTTTAAGTTTTTTTTCTTGTTTTATGTTTTCAAAAGTATATTTCATTACTTAAGTTTTAAAGTTTTTTCAAAATTGTTATTTGTTATTTGTTCATTTAATCCTCCGGGTATTCAATTCTTGAATGATAAATATTTTTAAGTTTTTCTTTAAAAACTTCTTTTACTTTGGAAATTTGAGCAAAAGTAATATCTGCGTTATCAAAATAATGTTCTGTAATTTGGTGATTTACAATATTCTCGACTAAATCGTTTACTGTTTTTTCATTAATTGTTTTCAGACTTCGAGAAGCTGCCTCAACAGAATCTGCCATAGCAAGAACAGCTGTTTCTTTTGAATACGGAAGTTTACCGGGGTAAGTAAATTTTGTTTCATCAACTTTCTTATCAGGATATTTTTGTTTGTAAGCGTGTAAAAACCAACGAACTTTCGATTTACCATGATGCGTTCGTATAAAATCGGTAATTTGTTCGGGAAGTTTATTTTTTCCGGCAATTTGAACTCCGTTTATTGTATGGTCGATAATTATTTTGGCACTTTCTTCCGGCTCTATTTTATCGTGCGGACTTTGTCCGAAAAGTTTATTTTCGGTAAAATAAATAGGATTTTTTGTTTTACCGATGTCGTGATATAAGGCTCCGGCTCTTACAAGTAAAGTATTTCCATTGATTTTACGAACAGCCTCTTCCGCCAAATTTGCAACTTGTACTGAATGCTGAAAAGTTCCCGGTGCCTTCTCTGCAAGCATTCTTAAAAGCGGTCTGTTAGTATCCGAAAGTTCAAGAAGTGTAATGTCGGAAACAAAACCAAACAGTTTTTCAAAGACAAAAGTCAGCGGATAATACATCAAAATAAGAATACTGCTTCCTGCAAACCAAAGATATTTATATAAATTTA
>JAOZMN010000061.1 GCA_029934265.1 Bacteroidales bacterium | reverse complement strand
TGCTCCTGTAGCTGCCACTTTATCAGGCATATGACATACAATGCATATATTATTTTTTGCCGTTATCGGAAAAAAACCGTCTGTTTTGTGTGGTATCATAGGCGGTGCATTTTCAAACGAACGTTCTACTTTTTCGTTACTGCCGGGTGCATTACCGGTCTGAACAGCCATTTCGCCTAAATCAACATCTTCCGTAAAAAGGTCTCCCTTTCGGAATGCGGTACCATTTTGGGATTTTGTTTTGTCGGTATTATTCGTAGTAGCCTCTTCATCGCCACAACTTACTAAAAATAAAGCAAGTATCATACTTAAAATTAAAATGTTATTTTTCATGATAATTTATCTTATTAATTTATTTTTTTTATAATTATTAATTGAAAATTTTAAAGAATTATCTTCGCATACTTCTACGCATCTTCCGCAGTTAGTACACTCTCCTCCGGTTATTCTACCGGATTGCTTGTTAATTATTCCGAGTACTTGTTTTTCGGGACAAACCATAAAACATTTATTGCAAGCTGTACAGTTTTCGACTGTGTGTTTGATTTTAAATATGCTGAAACGGTTTGTCAGTGAGTAAAAAGCTCCAAGCGGACATAAATATCCGCACCAGCCGTTTTGCAGTACAAATAAATCGAAAAAAAACAGAAAAATAATTGCTGCAATTCCAAATCCAAAACCGAAAATTACTCCTCTGTGCAACATTCCTATCGGACTGATAATTTCAAAAGCGGCAACCCCTGTTAAAAATGATAAAACAATACTCAAAGCAAGTAACCAATATCTTACATTACGCTTAATCGGTACTTTTATGTTTTCTCTGTAAAGTGTCAAAATTTTGCGTAATCGGCTTGCTGATTCCGTTACAATATTTATTGGGCAAACCCAACTGCAAAAAGCTCTTCCCCCGATAAGGGCATAAAATAAAAATACTATTAATGCTCCTATTAATGTATCGGCTGCAACGATGTAACCTGTTGCGAAAATTTGTGTAACCATGTAAGGGTCAGCCAAATGAAAGCTGTCTAAAACTTTTGCGGTACTCAAATCGCCTGTAAGAACTTTCCAGCCGAACAGATTAGAGCTTACAAAAAGAAATAGTATGGAAAATTGTACTATTCTTCTTGTTATAAGCCATCTGTGAGTTTTTAACAGTTTATTCATCTATCAAGTCCTCCCAGTCTCCGTTAAGATATTCAAGAGCTTTATCGCTGTTTCCTACTTCTTGTTCGTCGGCATCTTCAAGTCTTTTTTCGTCATTTTCGTCCCAGCCTTTAATATATGTGTCGCTTACTTTTCCTGTAATCAGATGCAGGGGTAATACCATTATTGATGCTTTTTCGGTAATGCAGGCGGCTTCACAAAGTCCGCAACCTGTACAGACTTCGGTATTTACTACCGGTTTTAAAAAAGCGTGTTTCCCTGTTCGTTCGTTTCGCTCGTATTCTATCGAAATTGCTTCGTCCATAAGTGGACAGGCACGATAGCATAAATCACACTGGATTCCCCAAAAAGCAACACAGTTTTTTTTGTCGATAATTGCGGCACCCATACGGGCTTTATTTATATCGAGCTTATCTTTTTTACTTTCTTCATCTAATGTCGAAACACTTTTTATGTCTAAGGCTCCCGAAGGACAAACAGGCACGCAAGGAATTTCAGTACACATTTCGCAAGGAATTTTACGAGGCTCGAAAAAAGGTGTTCCTATCGGCTTGTTGTCGCCGGGTTCTGCAAGTTTTAAAGTATCGTAAGGACAAGCTGTTACGCATTCTCCACACCGTGTACATGCTTTTAGAAAATCTTCTTCGGTAATTGCTCCGGGTGGTCTCAAAATTACTTCCGTCGCTTTTGCTTCATCAATATAGCCTCCCCAAGCAAGTCCTCCCATTCCGAGAAAACCGGCTCCTTGAAGCATTTTACGAAGTGCATCACGTCTGGTTGCCATTTTTTTTTCTTTTTTCATTAAAAAAAGCCTGATTTAATTACAAATTATTAATTACGAATTACAAAAATAGTTTTTTATATTTCTAATGAAAAAATGTAATTCGCAATTAATAAATTCGTAACTAAAAGAAGTTATGCTTTATAGATTTTAACAGCACACTTTTTAAAATCCGTTTGTTTAGACATCGGACAAGTAGCATCAAGTAAAACTTTATTGATGAATACTTTTTCATCGAACCAAGGTACGTAAACCAAACCTTTCGGAGGTCTGTTTCTGCCTCTTGTTTCAACGTGAGTTTTAACTTTTCCTCTTCTGGATTCCAACCAAATAGTGTCTCCTTGTTTGAGTCCGTATTTTTCGGCATCTTTCGGGTTCATAAAACAAAGTGCTTCCGGTACGGCTCTGTATAATTCGGGAACTCTCATTGTCATTGTTCCACTGTGCCAATGTTCGAGTACACGTCCGGTGGCCAGCCAAAGCGGATATTCTTTATCGGGCATTTCTACCGGATCCATATAAGGACGGAAAAATATTTTTGCTTTATTTGTCAGGTCGTATTTTTCTTTTTCTTTGTCGGGTGTATTCAAATCTCCTTGAGGCATTTTTTTGAGTGCTTTCCCGTAAAATGCAAATTCTCCATAATTTGCTTTTTTGGCGTAAGGGTCATATTTGGAATTAAATCTCCATTGTGTTTCTTTTCCGTCCACAACAGGCCACTTCAAACCTCTTACTTTATGGTAAGTATCGAAATCTGCAAGGTCATGTCCGTGTCCAAGACCAAACTCTCTGTATTCTTCCCATAAGTATTTTTGGATAAAGAAGTTATAGCCTTTCCAATCCTGTCCGTCCGAACCTTTTATTGTTCTTTTGTCTCCTTCTGCTTCTGTATTTTGAAATCCCTCAGCTATCGGGTCGGGCCAAGCAAATCCTTTTGCTTTTTCGTTTGCAAAAAGTACATCATAAAGTGTATCGTTCGGGCTGTAACCCATTGCTTCTGCATCTGCAATAACATCAGGTAATCCGCCTTCAAGTCCGGGAATATTTTGTGCTCCCCAAACGTCTCTTATTTTAAATCTTTTTGACATTTCGACAATTTGCCATACATCAGGCATTGCATCACCGACAGGTGTTACTTGCTGTTTCCAATGTTGCGTTCTGCGTTCTGCGTTTCCATATGCTCCCCATTTTTCGTAAATCATGGCGGTTGGTAATATCAAATCGGAAACTTTTGCGGATATGCCGGGGTAGGGGTCAGAAGTTACAAGGAAATTGTCATTTTTCCTTGCAGCTTTAATCCAATGATTTGCATTTGCGGTGTTATGATAAGGATTACACACTTGCACCCATGCAAATTTAATTTTGGAATCTTCAATATCTCTATGAATTTTCATTAAATGAGAACCTACTTTTGGATTTAAAGTTCCGGAAGGAAGTCTCCAAATTTTTTCGGATATTTCTCTGTGTTTTGGTATTTTAACAACTAAATCGGCAGGAAGTCTGTGTGCAAAAGTCCCGACTTCTCTTGCTGTTCCGCAGGCAGAGGGTTGTCCTGTAAGACTGAATGCTCCGTTGCCCGGTTTTGCTTGTTTTCCAAGTAAGAAGTGAACCATATATGCTTGTTCGTTTACCCACGAACCTCTTTGATGCTGGTTCATTCCCATTGTCCAGAATGAAACGACTTTTCTGCTTTTTTCTATATAAAAATTTGCAAGTTCTTGTAATTTTGCTTTGAAAGAATCTATTGATTCATCAGGGTCACCTTTTGCAAGATTTGCAACGAAATCAAGTGTGTATAGCTCTAATCCTTTTTTAAATTCGTCTCTTGAAATTATCCAGTGTTTTAAAGCTCCGGCTCTCGATTTCATTTCGAGTGTATCGCCTGCTTTATAGCCTTTATAAGCAAGTGTTGTTCCTTCGGCATCGGATAGTATTTTTTTTGCTTCTTTTTTTACTGTTTCAAGTTCTTTGGCTGAAAAACCTTTGTGGTCGGGCATTCTCATTCCGTATCCAGTATCTACCGGACCGGTTGCGAATACATTATATTTTTTTACAAATGCTTCATCAATTGCTTCGGGGTGTTCGTAAACTATTTCTCTTGCTATATAATTCCATAAAGCAATATCGGTACTTGGTTTGAAAATTATTTCGGTGTCGGCTAAATCGGAAGTTCTGTTTGTGTATGTGGATAAGTTAATGATTTTAACTTTATCGGGGTTTGATAATTTTCGGTCTGAAACTCTTGCCCATAAAATCGGGTGCATTTCGGACATATTCGCTCCCCAAGAAATAATTGTATCGGTTAATTCAATGTCATCGTAACAGCCCGAGGGTTCGTCTATTCCGAAAGTTTGGATAAAACCTACAACCGCTGATGCCATACAGTGTCTTGCATTCGGGTCAATATTATTTGAACGCAAACCGGCTTTCATGAGTTTTACTGCCGCATAACCTTCCTGAATGGTATATTGTCCTGAGCTGAAAACTGCTATACCGGTAGGTCCGAGTTCTTTGAGAGCTTTTTTCATGTGTTTTTCCATTTCGTCGAAAGCTCTTTTCCAACTTACAGGTTTGAATTTACCGTTTTTATCAAATTCTCCGGCATCATTCATTCTCAACAGCGGTGTTTTTAGTCTGTCCTCCCCGTACATTATTTTTGCATTAAAATATCCTTTAATGCAGTTCAGTCCTCTGTTTACCGGTGCTGCGGGGTCTCCTTTTACGGCTACAATTTTATCGTTTTTGGTTGCTATCATAATTCCACAACCTGTTCCGCAAAATCGACAAACCGATTTATCCCATCTCCAATCGGATTCAATTTTTTCTTGTGCTGCTTTCAATTTCAAAGGTACGCTTAAACCTATTGCCGCAACAGCAGAAGCAACTGCCGATTGTTTTAAAAATTCACGTCTGTTTATACTCATAATATAGTCGTTTATATATAATTTCAGAATTAAAACCGGAGACTTGTTATATTAGTAATTCAATTAAGATTAATTCAAGTAAACAAGTACTCAAAATTATTAAAAACAAAATAAAAACAAAAACTTTTTTTCAAAATATGTTTTTGTTAAAATTACATTTTTTTTTATTTTACTGAAAAAAAGGAACTTAGACTTATATATATGCCAATACTGATGTTTTAAATATAATCATTCTAAATAAACATATTTTAGAAAATTGTTTTACATCAAGTTTTTAGTATCTTTGTTACCAATAATTTTAAATTTTTGGTACCGGTATTTATTAATGCTCTGTCTTTTGATGAATCTATAAATACAGACGATAACTTTTTTAGGCTTATTTTTTTATTATCTATAAAAAGATTTCCTTCTCCTTCTATAATAAAAAAAGTAACATCGAAAGGATTTTTGTGATTTTCTATTTTTTCTCCGGGATTAAGTGAAATGTAGATTTGTTCTATTTTTTCACTTTTATAAAATAAACGGGCAAAAAAGTTTACGGGAACTTTTTTTGCATTCTCTATTGTTACAGTCATTTGGTAAGTCTATATTTGAAATTAAAATCCTCAATAAAATACAAATTAAGAAATTATAAATCACTTCCGGAATGACTTTTGTCATTAAACAGCTGATAATTATAAACTCTATAAACATATTCAAATAATGGAAAGTATTACTTTAAATATCGGTTCGATAGTGTCCCATGACGAGTTTGGTAAAGGTGTTGTGATTCAAGAAAAAAATGATTTTTACTTTATCACATTTGTTGCTCACGGACAAAAGAAAATAGCAAAAACATATCCTGATTTAGAAATTATTGAAGCTGTTGAAAAGCCTGATGATATTATCAGCTATTCGGAAATAGAAAAAAGTTTACTCGGGATTTTGAAGCGTTTTTCACTTGTAAATGAAGTCGTTGATTTGGGCGACAAGTGGAAGGGAGGAAAAATGATTTTGAAACCGGGAAATGCAGATTTGAAAAGTAAAGAAATTCCGATAGAAACTTTTTTTCATAAAATAGTAATGGTACGAGACCGACTGCGTGTAATGGAGCAGAGAATTAACAGCAGTAAATTATCAGATGAAGAAAAAGTAAATTTACAACAATATATTTCAAGAATTTACGGCAGTTTGACAACTTTCAATATTTTATTTAAAAATGACGAAGATAATTTTATCGGCGGGAAATAATTCACATTAACAATATCCCGGATAAAATAATTAACACATCTGCAATAGGAAGAAAACTAAATATTAACGATATTTTTATTTTACCCTTATTATATAATATCCATTCTGCAATAATAGAGATAATTACAACAACAGGAAATACTACTAAAGATGCAAAAAGCATATTAAGTACTCCGTTTTCCAAACTGCCCGGAGCATCAAACATCATTGGGGACATTATAATTACAGGTATAGATAATATTACAAGTATTCCGTATAAAACAGTGGAAACTATTAGCCAAATTTTTAATTTTTTTTTCATAAAATATCACAACTTTAGAATTTGAGTAAATCAAAGTATAAAAGTTAATTTATTTGCATAAATATAAAACATATTTTGTACTTCCGGCGGTGGCATGGAATCAAAATCAACAGAAAAAGAAGTGTCAAAAGAAAAATGATTTGATATTTTAATTCTTAAACTTGTCTCACTTGATATTCGATAATCGGAAAAGTTCTTAAAAGCCGGCTGGAAATAAGTTACATTATTGAAAGAGAGATACTTGTTAATTTCATAATTAGTTGATAAATAAGCATCTAAACGCATAAGTTCGACTTGTGATTTTAAGCTGTCTGTAAGTTTTTCGTATTCGTACATTATCAGAGGAGCAAAGTAAAGCAATTTTTTTTTCGAGTTAATTATTCGTATTCGAGTTCCTCCTCCGGCTAACATTCGCTTGGCAAGTAATTTATGTTCGGTGTATTGATGCTGTCCGAAAATTTCAAAAGTTAAAAACGAACTGTCTTTTACCGTATAATTGTATCTTAAATGTTGATAGCCTTTATTGATAATACTTTGATTATCGACAAGCATATATGACATACTGTTAATAAATATGTAAGTGCTTGCCGATTTTTTATACTGTAAATCAATATCGTTATCCAATTTTAAAATTTTATTTCCCAAATCTTTAATGTCTGTCGAGAAATCAAATGTAGCTTGAAATGCTTTACCGGAAATATTGCGTTTTTTTTCGACATTGACAATTTGAGGAAAAATTTGAATTGCTGAAAATATCAATAGTAAAGTGAAAAAATGTTTCATAAAAATAATTATTTTGGGAGTTGTTTTAACTATTTCTAAACAGGGAAAATTTCTTGCAGAATTGGTTTTAATCCACTGAAGAAAAATTCGACAGCTATTACCATAACTATCAGTCCCATAAGTCTCATCAATATTTTGTTGCCCGTATCTCCTAAAATTTTTGAAATACGAGCAGACCCCCAAAGTACTAAAAATGTAACAAGAAGTATCAGAAAAATCATGCCGATTAGAATAGATTTTGATGCTAAATCTTTGGAATCTTCCATTAATACAATGGCATTTGTGATTGCTCCCGGACCGCATATCATAGGTATTGCGAGAGGTGTAATCGAAATATCATTGATATATTCTTTCACTTCGTTTTCGGAAACTTTTGTTTTGCTTAGGCGAGCTTGGAGCATATCCCAGCCGACCATGAAAAATATAATACCTCCGACCATACGAAAACTGTTTACGGAAATCCCGAAAAATTTAAACATTATTTGTCCTGAAAATGCAAACGCAACTAAGGTAATAAAAGCTGTTAAACTTGCTTTTATTGCTGTTTTTTTCCTTTCTTTATCTTCCAAACCGGCTGTCATGGTCATAAAAACCGGCATTACTCCGAATGGATTAATCAATGTAAAAAAAGATGTAAAATAAAGTACCCCAAGTGTTATATATTCGTTCATTTGTAAACTGTAAAAAATTATTCATATAAATTTAAAACAGCTTCGGCACCTTAAAATATAAGGTTGTGAAACTGTTTTAAACTTAATTTAATATTAGACCGGATAGCTCCAATATCTTAAAATTCGCTTTTAAATTCTTGTTCAAATTTCAAATCCAATAAATCGCAACCAAAATTAAATAATCTGTTATGGTTGCAAGTATCGGTTGAAGTAAACGTAACTTTGTCGCTGTACTTTGGCAATTTAGAAGCTGCTTCAAGGAAAATATCATCTATGCTTGAAAGTTCTGTTTTACCTAATTTATTGATAATAGCAATAAGTTGTTCGTGATTGTTTTTTTCAACTTTCGGTTCAAACTCGGCATCAAAACTTTGCAGTATTCTTTGAGTATTGGTATAACTTCCTCCGGTTTCGACAGGCATAGATGCAGGCAAAATCAAATCGGCAATTTGTGCAGTCTCGGACATGAAATAATCCTGAACAACAATAAATTTATCGTTTAACAATTCTAAAATTTCGTCTTTATTTACGGCACAACCGATAGGATCTTCTCCGAAAACGAACAAGTTTGTAAATTTATTTTCTTTTAAGCCTTCGTAAACTTTTGTATTTTGCGAACAAGCGTTGTCGAACAAACCGTGCGAATTATTTTTTTCTTTTAAAGAAATTAGTCCGGAACCTGTTTTTCCGAGTTTTCCGGTAATTGCCGATAAATTAATAAGCTCTAAACTTGCATTTCCCGATATTTCTTTTTCGGAATAAATCAAAATTGTATTTTGATTGTTATTAAATTCTTTTGCAAAACTTGAAATTTCTTTTTCGCTTAAACCGGATTTTTGTACATAACCGGTAAAATCTGTTAAAGATTTTTTATAATCTTCGTAACCTTCTGTATTCCCGTCTATAAACAGCGGATTTTGAAGTTCTTCTTTAACAAGATAGGCATTTACTGCTTTTACGAAATAATAATACGATTTAATATTCAGAACTTTATCGGCTTTATGTTCGTAACGATTTTTTTTGTCTGTAATTAGTTCTACTTCAATATCATACAACGTTTTTGCATTATTTACAAAATAATTAACAAGTCCATTGTCGTAATTTAATTCGTTACCGAGAATATAAATTTTACTTGCATCTTTTATTTGCTCGAAAGGAGTATTTTTGAACGAATTATTTTCGTAGCCCTCTCTTCCCAAATAATGGAAACTTGAAATATTATCGGTTTTAACTGCTTCTGTTGCAAGTTTTTTGATAAGATATTGCTCTTCGTTTGTAAGTCCCGCTCCGGCAAAGAATGCGTTTTGTTCCGATTTTGTTGCGGAAATTTTATTGTGTATCAAATCGTATGCTTCGGCAAAACTTATTTCTTTAAAACCGTCTTCTGTTTTCAGTAAAGGCGTGGTTAATCGACTGTTATCATTAAAATATTGATAACCGAACTTGGATTGGCGACTAATATTTCCGTCTTTATTTACTTTCCCGTTTGCACCGGTGATTTTCATTACAAAACCGTTGGTATGATTTACGGTAATTGCTTCTCCGGACGAGCCGTAATTACTGATAGTTACAAATTGGTCGAGTTTTACCGGTCCGGGTTTGAATTTGAAATTTTCGGTAATTGCACCGGTCGGGCAAGTGGAAATACACATTCCGCAACTTTCACAATTAGTATCGGTAAGGCTTTTTCCCATGCTTGGTGCGACATAAGTGTCAAAACCACGCTCAACAAGTCCGAGTGCGGACGCTCCTACAACTTCATCGCAAATTCGCACACAACGAGAACACAATATACATTTATTGTTGTCGATTTCGATATAAGGGTGCGAGAAATTGATATTATATTGTTTGTATTCTCCGGCAAATTTCTCTTGTTCGACACCGTATTCGGTAGAATGATTTTTCAAATCGCAATCGAAATATTCGGTACAACCGCATTCAAAACAACGGCTTGTTTCGCTAAGTACCGCTTCTTCGGTGTAACCAAGTTCTACTTCGTTAAAATTCATACGGTTATCAGCATCAAGAACCGGCATTTCTTCTCTGCTTTGACTTGCAAAATGCGGAACAAAATCTGCGGTATCTAATTTTTTGAAATTAGATTTTTTACTTAAAAATTCTTTGGGTTTCGGTTCGATTTTTTCTCCCGAAAGGTACTGATGACAACTTCTTGAAGCTATACCGGCTTGTGCTATAGCTTCTATTAAAGTTGCAGGTCCGGTAACACCGTCGCCGGCGGCAAATACGGAAGCAATTCCTGTTTGTAAAGTTTGCGAGTCCGCATCAATATCGCCCCAGCGATTAAGTTTAAACTCTTCGCCTTTGGGAGCAAATTTATTCATGTCATCAATAAAATCGGCATTTGTTTTTTGTCCGATTGCCGCCATAATGTAGTCCATTTCCAACTCAAATTCAGAACCTTCAATAGGTACAGGTCGTCGTCTTCCTGAGGCATCGGGTTCGCCGAGTTCCATTTTCAGTAAAGTCATTGATTTTACCTTTCCGTCTTCTGTTTGGTTTACTTCAACAGGATTGGTAAGGAACATGTAATCAACACCTTCGAGTTTTGATTCGTGAATTTCTATCGGATTTGCAGGTGCTTCTGCTTCTGTTCTTCTATATATAATGTATGTTTTTTCGGCACCGCAACGAACAGACGTTCTGCAACAGTCCATTGCCGTATTTCCTGCTCCGACGACTGCAACCGTTTTTCCTGAAAAATCATATTTTTGTCCGGTTTGCTCCATATTTCGTAAGAAGTCGATACCGGAAAATACTCCGTCGGCTTCTTCGCCTTTTGCACGAAGTAAAGTTCCTGTTTGTGAGCCGATTGTCAATATCACCGAGTCATATTCTTCTCTAAGTTGTTCGTAACTTACATTATCACCGAATTTTTTATTGTAAAATATCTTTACTCCTATGTCGGTAATTGTTTTGATTTCAGCATCAAGCAAGTCGTTCGGAAGTCTGTATTCGGGTATTCCGTAGCGTAACCAACCGCCGGCGTGTTTGTTTGCTTCAAAAATATCGACTTGATGTCCTTTTTGTTGAAGAAAATATGCAGATGAAAGTCCGCCGGGACCGGCTCCGATAACTGCTACTTTTTTTCCTGTCGAAGGTGCAATTTCGGGTGTAAATGTATGTTCTGATTGCAAATCGTAATCGGCTACAAATCGTTTCATATAATCAATTCCAACCGGTGCACCTTCGTCCATGTGGTTTCGATTACAGGCGACTTCGCAAGGACGAACGCAAACTCGTCCGCAAATAGCGGGTAGGGGATTTACTTCTTTTATAAGTGCTACGGCTTCACTATACATTCCTTTTTCGATAAGTGAAATATATCCTTGTACATCGACTCCGGCGGGACAGGCTGATTTGCAAGGTGCAGCACAGTCGGCATAGTGATTGCTTAAAAGTAAATCGAGTGCCGATTTTCTGGATTTTCGTACTCTTTCGCTATCGGTATTGATAACCATATCGGGCATCACTTTTGTGGAACACGCTGTTTGCAAACTTCTTGCTCCTTCGACTTCCACAACGCACACAAAACAAGAAGAATATGGTTCTAAACGAGGGTCATGGCAAAGTGTGGGAATTTTTATTCCGATGCTTTCCGATGCTTCCAATATCGTTTTATCATTATCGACTTCATATTGCTTGTTGTTAATCTTGATGCTTATTTTATTCA
>JAOZMN010000060.1 GCA_029934265.1 Bacteroidales bacterium | reverse complement strand
AAATTGGTTTTGTATTTTCTCTGAAATCAAAAACAGGACTATTTAAGTACATATCTGTCCATATAGAACTACCGTCTCTTACCATATACCAACTTGTTCCGTTTCCTTCATGTCCGGAAAGATATTGTAATGTATCTATATACCAGAAATTAGTGGCATTTCCTCCGGAAGCCTGCCAATTTCCTGCACCTGATTCGAAATCTTCCGTATATGGAAATGTTGCTATTTTTAAAAGACTTGCATCTAATTGTCGAACTAATGTATCATTTTCTCTGTTTTCATCGGTGGGTTCATCTGTATAATTCGTAAAAGTATAAATACCGATAGTTGTCATGTCGAAAGTTGCGGGAAAAGTGTAATCATTTGTTCCTCCGACCGGAATAGGACCGGGAACGGTACCTGATAATGTCTGAGTTATTGCTCCGGAAATATCGCATATAACCGGTACGTTGGTTATAGCATTACAAGTAGAATTATAAACTCTTATTCTAACATCTTGTGTCGTACTGAATGTACAACCTACATTTATCGGTTCTAAAAATGCAGTTACTCCTACATCAATAAAATCCACAATACTAAAATTATCGAAAGTAAACTTATCGGAATAACGAACATCATCAGCATAAAATCGGAACTTAACACAAGTTTCACCAAATAAATCGCATAAATCATGCTGAACCGAAAAATAACTTCCTTTTGTATTTGCAGCCCAAGTATTTGGCCAGCAAGAATTTGAACCACTGTTATACCAATCAGGGTCGGAATTTGTCCCAAGCGTATGCCAAGAAACTCCATTATCTTTTGTGTATTGAATATATACCGCTCTATCGCAATTATCATAGCTGAGACTGTATTTTAAATCAAATGACATTATCGGGTTTATTAATGCAGACAAGTCAAAAACAGGACTTTCAAGCCACATATCCGTATATGTAGAACTTCCGTCTCTGACCAGATACCAACTTTTGCCGTTTCCTTCATTACCGCTTAGATACGGTACATTTCCCCATGTCTAATAATTACGAGAGTTTCCTCCTCCTCGTTTCCAACCTTCGGAAGTTAAATTAAAATTTTCGTTATGATCGTAATGTGTAACCCACTGTCGTCTGCTTGTATAAAAAGTGTCATTTTCTAAATACGCATCTCCGGCTAATTCTGTGTAGCAATTAAATCCGTATTCATCATCTAATGTCATATCAATTAAATCGGCAGGAAATGTAATTGTAATTTCTTCTTGTGGTAATATAACCGGAACGTAAGTTCCTGTAAGAGTTTGTGATATACCTCCGACTAAACCGGTTACAACATCTACCTTATATGGTACGTTACTTACAGAGAATATACTGTAATTTTTAATTCTTATAGTAACAAGTTCTGCATTTGTATATGGTGCTGTACAATCTAAATAAACAGGAGTGTCAAATCCGATAACTGCAACATCAGGGTCTGAATAAACTATTACATCATCAATATTCCAGCTTTTACCTGCATTACTTGTTACGTTTTCAAATCGAAATCTCAATTTTACGTTTGACTCACCCACTACGTATGGGGTTAAATCTACAGTGGTTACTTCCGGAGTAGCGTAACTGCCTACGTCTCCGGTTCCTTCGTCGGCGTCGCTGTATATGGTCGTCCAAACAGTACCTCCGTCCGTACTTATATCAACATTCCCGTGGATTTGTTCTACATCGTCCCAAAATTGTTCAAATTGTAATTTTACGGAAGTTCTTCCGGTACAATTAAATGCAGGAGTTATTAAAGCTGCTTCATTTCTTGTTGTTGGTTGGTCATCAAGAAATTTTGCATAAATACTTCCGCTTGTTGTGGTAAATCCGGGCGAATTTGTAAAAGACCAAGTTTTAGTTGCCTGAATGGCAGTATTTGTCCACCCCGCAGGTAATGATGCGGTATTAAAATGTTCGTTTAATAAAATTTGTCCGAATAGTGTGCTTGTTAAAAATAACAAGATTACTATAAATGATAATTTTTGTAAAGTTGTTTTCATTTTATGTGAAGTATTAAGGTTTCAAGGTACTGTCTGTCCTAAGACTTTAAACTTTCGAATAAAGTTGCTTTGGCTACTGAAATTTTATTTGTATCTTTACAAATTTAGTACAAATAGTAATGACAATCAACAAAAATATTTCAATATTTGAAATATTGAAATATTTTCATCTGATTATTTTAAACATAATTATTATAATTAATTGTTAATAATATATTTAAGATTTTAAAATTAATATTTTAATTATTTTAACTATATTAATTTTAAAGTTTATTTTTAATAATATTATTAAAAATTTTGTCTGTTTTTTATAAATAATACATAAGATATTAAAACTTTAAGACTAAAATAAAACAATTTATAAATATTTTCCGGCAATTAATTTTATTTGTTAAATTGAAAAAAAATGTTCAAATTTACAACGATGAAAAATATGAATATTGCAATAATAGGAGGCGGAGCAAGTGGTTTTTTTTCGGCAATAGCCATAAAAGAAAATTATCCGGAAGCAAAAGTTGTTATTTTTGAAAAATCCGAAAAAGTATTATCTAAAGTAAAAGTTTCCGGAGGGGGCAGATGTAATCTTACAAATAATTGTAATTCAGCAAGTCGTCTTTTAAAAGCCTATCCGAGAGGAAGTAAAGGGTTAAAAAAAGTCTTTCGGATATTTAATGTAAACGATACAATGAAATGGTTTGAAGAAAGAGGTGTTCCTTTGGTAATTCAAGATGATAATTGTGTTTTTCCTGTATCGCAAGATTCTCAAAGTATTATTGATTGTTTTTTAAGGGAAGTAAAAAGGCTTGATATTAAAATTATATCAAGACTTAAAATATTAAATATAAAAGAATTAGAAAACGGTTTAGAATTGAAATTTGATGATAAATATACAAAATCAGAAATTTTCAATAAAGTAATTGTTACAACCGGAGGTTCGCCCGAAAAAAATGGTTTAAAATGGCTCGAAAAATTAAATCATAAAATTAAAGACCCTGTGCCTTCGTTGTTTACCTTCAATATGCCGAATGAAACAATTACTAAACTTATGGGAATTGTGGTCGAGAATACGCAAGTCGGCATTCAAGGAACAAAACTTAAAGCAGAGGGAATTTTACTTATTACGCATTGGGGAATGAGCGGACCGGCAATTTTGAAATTATCTGCTTTCGGAGCAAGAGTTTTGAATGAAATGCAATATAAATTTAAGGTTCGAGTAAACTGGGTGAATGAAAATAATAATGATATTGTTTTAGAATTGCTGAATAATTTAATCGAGAAATATCCTAAAAAAATATTGTCAAATATCAGACCTTATTATATACCGGAAAGATTATGGCTGTTTTTACTTGAAAAATGTGAAATTCAGGCAGATAAAAAATGGAGCGAACTCGGTAAAAAAAATCTTAATAAAATTGTCAATATTTTAACGAATGACATTTTTGAGGTAAAAGGAAAAACAAAATTCAGAGATGAATTTGTAACTTGCGGAGGTGTCAGCTTGGAAAGTGTGGATATGAACACGATGCAAAGTAAAGTCCTGAAAAATTTGTATTTTGCCGGCGAAGTTTTGGATATTGACGGAATAACAGGAGGGTATAATTTGCAAGCCGCATGGAGTACCGGTTTTCTATCCGGCAAATTAAGGTCTTCGACCTGTTTTATGGGATAAAACTGTATTTGTAATATGTTGATAATATGATTGTTGCGTGGGTATTTATGCGAGAGTACTTATCATACTTATTTACCGGACAAAGCTGAATATTTTTTTATTACAAAAAAAATAAATACAGACGTAACAAAACTAATAAATACAATAATTAATTGTCCTTGTTCTGTTCCGAAATTTTCGGCAGCCTCCCAACCTCCCTTATCATAAAGCAGATAGAAGGCAATAACCGCAGTCGCATTATTAAAAAAATGAGTCAATACGGGTATCCAAATATTTTCTGTCCAAACCAATAAATAACCGAACATCACGCCAAGTAAAAAGCGAGGAAAAAAACCGGAAAATTGAAAGTGAAAAGCACTGAAAATTACTGCTGCAATTAATATTCCGAAATGTTTATTTTTTGTCCAATCCGTAAAAAGTTTTTGCAATATTCCTCTGAATAAAAACTCTTCACCGACAGCCGGTAAAAATGCAATTACAAATATATTAATAATCAATCCGAAAATACTATCGGCTTTAAGCAAAGCAATAACAGACTTTTCCAAATTTTTGTCCATGCCGGATAAAAAATCGGGTAACTTTAAGTTCGAATTTAACATTCCGATATAATTTATAAACGGAATTGCCGATAAAACAGTTATTACGGAAAGTACGGAAAAAAAAATTGTCGGAGCTTTATTTGAAAATAAATATTTTGTCGGTTTTTTGGAAAATAAGAAAGCAAGAATAAAAGCCGGCACAAGAAATATTCCGACCGTATAAAATGATTGAAAAAATTTTATAAAAGGTATATTATCAGGGTTTTCCGCTTTAAGATATTCGTTAATACCGGTAAAACTGACATCAAAAATAAAAACAGATAGCCCGATAGCAACAAGCGAAAAAATAATAACCGACGATAATGTAACAAAGACTGTTAAAAACAGTCTTGTTACAGGGTGAGCATTTTCAAAAAAGAGATATCTCAAAACCTTATGATTGTTGATTTATAATTGTTTGTGTAGGAAATGCAAATTCAAGTTTCTCTCTGTTGAAACTTTCTAAAATTTCCAGATTAACTTCGTTTTGAACCGCCATATTATCTTCGCCGGATTTTATATAATAAATAAGTAAAATATTAAGCGAAAAATCGCCGAAACCGGAGAAAGCAATAGTAATATTATCTTGAATAGAATTATTTTTGCTTACTATTTCACGCAAAATTTCTTGTGCTTTAACCATGTCTTTTGCAGAAGTATCATAGGTCATTCCAAAAGTTGAAACAACTTTACGAGACGGTTCAGAACTTACATTTTCGATGGCTCCGTCGGTAAAAGTAGAGTTCGGAATTGTAACAGTTCGTCCTTCGAGAGTTACAAGTCGGGTGCTTCTTATACCTATTTCTTTGATGTTGCCGTCATATCCGGCTACTTTTACACGGTCGCCGAGTTTGAAAGGTTTATCTGTGAAGATTGTAACTCCGCCGAATAAATTTGCAACAGTATCTTTTGCCGCCATCGCAAGAGCCAAACCTCCAATTCCGAGTCCTGCAATTAATGCTCCCACGTCATAACCGGCATTGGTCAGACCGACAACTATTGCAATTGTCCAAATAAGTGCTTTTAAGGTTTTTCTTATTATCGGCAATAATTGGTCGTCCAAATCACCTTCCGATTTATCGACCATAGGTTTTAGATATTCAACAATTAAAGCATCTATAAGCCTTGCAACAACCCATGCTACATTAAAAGTTATCAAAATATACATTACTTTGCTTCTGAAATCCACAACTGCTTCCGTTAAGTTCAGCTGCTCCGAAGCATACCAAAAACCGGTTATTACCATTGCAAAAACAACAGGTTCTTCAACCATGTCGATAATTATATCATCAATTTTGGTCTTAGTTTTTTTTGTTAATTTCCCCACTACTCTGTTTAAAACAAAATAAACAAGTTTTGCCAAAAAATACGCACCGGAAATTATTGATAATGCTATTAACCACTCGGAAATGGAATTGTTATAAAACGTTTTTTCAAGAAATTCAGTCATAATAAATTTATTTTTAATTATTAATCTTAATAATAGAATAAAGTTGTCCTGTTGATATTTTTTGAAGATACATAAAAAACAGGTTAATTTGCAAAATTAATTTTTTTTAGTAAATTTAAAAACTGAATTTTAAATTAAAACCATAATATTATGAGAAAAATTTATTTATTTATCTTTATATCCTTGTTTGCTACGAGTTTATACGCACAACACGGAAGAAATGCAACACCGGTTAAATGTCTCAGTATTGCCGTAAAAGGCGGAGGCGGAAATTCAATATTAATTAATTCCGATGCAATGAAAGATGCCGGTGCGGAATTTAATTATATAACTCCGAGTTTTGGCTATGGCGGAAGACTTACGCTGACTTACGGAGATTTTATCGGTTTCGGAGTCGATTTTATGAATACACATTTCGGACAAGAATATTCAATAAAATACAAAGACTTATCTTATACAAAAACAATAAGTTTGAAGACTATGGATATTACTCCTTTTTTCAGATATACAAGTCTCAAAGGAGTGTATGTCGAAATAGGACCACGTTTCAGTACGCTTAAAACAGCGGAAGAAAAAAATTCCATTGATGATGATTTCAGACCGACAACTGATATGAAAAATCAATATGAAAATAAAATTACATCAATGTTGTTCGGAGCAGGACTACCTTTGTTCAAAAACGAAAGAATTAACTTTAATCTTGGTTTCAGAGCAACTTACGGTTTTTCCGATTTAATTACAGACGAAAATTATTACGTTTTGAACGATGGCGTTAATGTCCCTGATTATGTTGCAACGGCAAAAACAAATCCATTTGTATTCCAAGGTATATTAGAGCTTGATTACATTTTTGGATTCTGGGGGAAAGCCTCATGTGGCAAAGGTCGTTTAGTTTTCTTTCAATAAACCGACTTTATTTATTAAATTTGCACCCATGTCGGGAATTAAAAAAATTAAGGCACCTGTATCTGAGGAACTCAACGAGTTTCAGAGCTATTTTAAGAACGCTTTAAAAAGCAAAGTTGCTTTATTGAATATTATTACAAACTATGTATTAAAAAGCAAAGGAAAACAAATGCGTCCTATGCTTGTTTTTCTTTGTGCCGATTTGACCGGTGGAATAAGCAAAAGTACTTATACAGCAGCTGCTCTTGTCGAACTTTTACATACCGCAACTTTAATCCACGACGATGTTGTCGATAATTCCGATATTCGCAGAGGTTTTTTTTCCATAAAAGCAATTTGGAAATCGAAAATTGCCGTACTTATCGGCGATTATTTGCTTTCCAAAGGCTTATTGCTCGCTATTGAAAATAACGAATTTGAATTATTAAAAATAGTTTCGCAAGCCGTAAAAGAAATGGCGGAAGGCGAACTTTTACAGATAGAGAAAGCCCGAAAACTCGATATTACCGAAGAAATTTATTTCGATATAATATACAAAAAAACAGCAACTCTTTTTGAATCTTGTGCCGGAAGTGGTGCTGCTTCTGCCGGAGCCGACAAAGAAACGGTAAACAAATTAAAGTTATTCGGAAAATACACAGGTATTGTTTTTCAGATTAAAGATGATTTGTTCGATTACCAAAAACGAAACCTTACCGGGAAACCTTCAGGAAATGATATTCAAGAAAAAAAAATGACTCTTCCTCTTATTTATGCACTTTCAAATTGTAATAAGAAAGAGAAAAGAAGAATAATAAAGATTATCAGCAAGCAAAAAAAAACTTATTTTTCCGATGTTTTGAATTTTGTAAAAGAAAAAGGAGGAATTGCTTACGCCGAAAAAAAAATGACAGAATACAAACAAAAAGCTCTTGATATTTTAAATACCTTTCCGGATAATCCGGCAAAAACATCTTTAAACGAATTAGTTAATTACATAACAGTAAGAACAAAATAAGGTCTTTGACCTGCTTATTATTTTTGTACAAAGTTTAAATTTTTCACAAATTCACAATTTAAAAACTTCACAAATTAAATCATATATGAGTAATTTCAGCCCAAAACAGAATTATAAAGCAACAATGAAAGCCATAGGCTTTGTCGAAAGAAAAAAAGCAACAGTAAAAGACTATAAAAGAATAGGTTTTAAATCCGGATTGGAAGTTCACCAACAGCTTAAAACTAAAAGTAAATTATTTTGTCGCTGTCCGGCCGGTATTTTCCATGGTAATGACGATTATAATGCTGAAGTTGTCAGGCACATGCGACCAACACTCAGTGAATTAGGCGAATACGACGGAACTGCATTAATGGAATTTCGTACCCGAAAAGAAATTATTTACAGACTAAACAATGAAACTGCCTGTACTTACGAAGTTGATGATACACCACCGTTTCCGATAGATAAAGAAGCACTTGAAAATGCTTTGGAAATTTCTTTGCTCTCGAATTTGAATATTGTAGGCGAAGTTCATATTACCAGAAAACAATATCTTGACGGCAGTATCCCTACCGGATTTCAACGGACTGCAATTCTTGGCGTAGAGGGTGAAATTCAGCTTAAAAATAAAAAAGTACGATTGATACAGTTAAGTATAGAAGAAGATTCTTGCCGTGAAATATCCGACATCGGGCATACACGAATTTACAAAACAGACCGGCTCGGAATGCCTCTTATCGAGACAGTTACATATCCCGACATGGAAACTCCCGAAGAACTCGTCGAAGCTGCTGAATACATACGTTTCTTGAACAGAAGTACGGGAAAAGTCCGAACCGGAATAGGAGCAGGACGAGAAGATGTAAACGTAAGTTGCAAAGGAGGTTCACGCGTGGAAATAAAAGGCGTTGCACACAATAAGTGGATACCTTTACTTTCTCACAACGAGGCATTCCGACAGTATGCTTTACTCAATATCAAAAAAATAATCGAAAAAAAAGGCTTAAAGAAGTCCGGTTTTAAAATAATTCATAAAGAAATAGATTTTTCGCAGACTGATTTAATTAGTAAACCGATTAATGAAAAATTGAAAAAAGGATTTAAAGTTATAGCAATAAATCTTACCGGATTTAAAGGAATTTTGTCGCACTTTACACAACCGGGTGTAATATTTGCCGATGAAATTATAAATCGTTTGAAAGTTATTGCCTGTATTGAAAAGCCCAATATGACTCATTCCGAAGATTTAAAACCTATTTTAAGTACTTCGGAACTCAATAAAATCAGCACTTTTTTAAAAGCCGATAAAGAAGATGCTCAGATTATGCTTTGGGGACCCAAAGCGGACATTCCGACAGCTCTTGAAACTATTGAAGAACGAATTTTAATGTGTTTCGACGGTGTGCCGGAAGAAACCAGAAAATCTTTTGCCGACGGAACTACAATTTTCGAGCGAGTACTTCCCGGAAGCGACAGAATGTATCCCGATACCGATTCTGCACCTATACCACTTGCAAACAATTATATCGACAGTTTAAATAAAAACTTACCGATTGCAATTTCCGAACGCTTCAAACAGATGAAAAAATGGGGTATTCCGGAAGATACTCACAAATATCTGCTTAGTAAAAATATGATACCTTTAATTGAACGTATCAATAAAGATTTTGGTTTCAGTCCCAAATTTTTGGGCTGTTTTATAGGGCAGACTTTCAAAAATATCGAAGGGAAAAAACCGCATCACATTAAATTTACTTACAATAAAATATATGGATTATTTCAGTATATAAAAGAAAATAATTTAGATGCCGACATAGCAAAATTTATGATTTCCGATATTTACAACCACCCCGAAATACAGTTTAGTACAGTTCTTGAGGATATTAATTATCGAAAACGAAATTTACAAGAAGTTGTAGCTCCGATAGATTTTCTTAACGAAAAATTTAAAGAAATTAACACTTCAAAAGATGAAAACGCCGACATAAATTGGCTAATGGGACAAGTACTCAAACAAGCAAGAGGAAACGTTAAAATGTCATCGTTAAGAAAAGAAATAGAGAAGAAAATTAAGTGATAACAAATTTAAAACAATCTACTTAAATAAGAAATGGTTTTATATCAGTTGAACGGGGGAGGTTCAGAATTAAAACAACCAATAAAAGTGAAAGCTAAAAACAAGAGCTTTATAAATTGGTAAAAAAACTAAATGACACAGTTAAATTAATTACTTAAAATAACGTTTCTGAAGAAAATATATTTATAAAATAAAACAAATTTATAAAAAACAAAAACACTCTTACATTTCATTTTGTAAGAGTGTTTTTATTTTTTATAAAGGAAATAAATAAAAAGCCAATTCATTTATTTACAAGTAATAATAAATATAGTGTTTGAAATAAATAAGTCTATTTTTAAGAAATGACACTATGTTATTGTAACAATAAATTTGTTTTTTGCCGGAAATTTGTTTATTTTCGTAAAATATGTTTTTTTTACCATGCAACTTTATTTTGGTATTTGAAGTCTTATTAAACGACAATTAGCATATCTAATTTTATATTTTCGACATGAAAACATATCTACAAAAAATTTTACTTTTAGTTTTTTTATACACATCAAGTTCAGCTTTCGGACAAATACTTATAAACGAAACATTTAACGGTAGCTCAACACCTTCAGGTTGGTCGAATAGTATAATATCAGGCGGTGTCAGTTGGTCGTTTACTAATGTGCCGGTTTTCACTACTACCAGTGGTGGGAATTATGCTAAATTCCTTGATACACAAGCCTCAACTATAAATAATGCCTATCTTATGACCCCTGTATTAAACTGTACAGGGCGAACTTCCGTAAAAGTGAAATTTGAGCATTACTGGGACGATGTAGAGCTTATTCATTGTTATGTAGAAGTCAGTCCGGACAACGGAGCAACTTGGGTTCAGGCATATAGCGATGTTGATGACGGTTCCGGAGATATTGGAACTTATGCCGTGCCAATGGTTACAACTTTGGATATTACAGCAATAGTAGCAAATATGCCCTCCGCAAGAGTACGTTTCAGATTTGTAAATGAAGGAAGTACAGCCGGTAAAAGTTGGAATATTGATAATGTGCTGATTTACACCGACCCCGGACTTGATATGTATCAATTTGTAACACCTGACTACCTTGGTTGTGCAACAAACTATACAAATGCAGAACTTGTTACTGTAAAGGTAATTAACAGAGGAATTAACAATATTAGTAATTTTCCTGTTAGTGTAGATATAATTACAGGACTTGCAAATGGCATATCACAAACAATAACAACAACTTACGTTCCTATTTTAATGCCCGGCGATACCAATATTTACCGAAAACGTTTCCGTCTGTATATCTGAATCTTATTTTTACATCTGTTTTATTTAAGCATTGTGCAGTAATATCAATATCCTTAAAATCAGGAGTTGCTAAGCTACCTGCAGTAATTGAGTCGGTTAAAATTTCAGCCCAAGTTCCGCCTCCGTCGGTGCTAAGTTCTACATATCCGTAAGTATCTTCAACAGCTTCCCAGTATTGAGCAAAACGAAGATGTACAGAAGTCCGTCCTGTACAGTCGAAAGAATAAGTTTCAAGTTTGGCTTTATTTGGAGTTACGCCTGCTCCGAGAATAAAATCATTGAAAACAGCATATTCACTTCCACTTGTACTACTGAAATTAGGAGAGGAGCTGAATGTCCAATCAGTTCCTCCTTGTATTATGGTATTGCTCCAGCCCAAAGGAAGTGTAGTACTGAAATGTTCGTTTATTGGAGATTGTCCGAATATTGCACTTGAGGTAAATAAAAGTACAATAAGTATGATTTTAATAAGTTTGTTTTTCATGATTTTGGTATTAGGCAGTTATATTATATATAATATTTCTTACAAATTTAATACATTTACAAGTGTATGTCAAGTTGTAGATTTAAAAAAAGTACTTTTTTAAAATTTAACACTTAA
>JAOZMN010000385.1 GCA_029934265.1 Bacteroidales bacterium | reverse complement strand
TGCACTTAAACAATGTAGAAATAATAAAAATTGATAAGCAAGGAAAAAATAATTTGGATTTTCATTTATGCTATCAGTTAGGCGTACAAGCCCATTGCAACGACAAGAATGTTAATTTTGTCGTAGTTTCAAATGACAAAGGTTTTGACTCAATTCTTTCAACAGTAAATAAACAAGGCAGACAATGTAAACGAATATCAAGACCTTCAAAAGCAAAAGTAAAAAAAATAAAATCCAAAGCGGCAAAACTTGAAGAGACAAAACTTGAAGAAATAAAACCTAAAGAAACAAAACTTGAAAAGACAAATAAAGCAACAAGTGATGTTGCACTTTTTATAGAGAATTTGAAATCGAAGCAGAAAAAAACCAGACCTCGTAAAGTACAAACATTGCTAAATGCTTTAAACGCATTTACAAAAAAACAATACGATGAGAAAACGATTGATATATTTATCAAACTCAATATAATAGAAACAGATAACTCAAAAATTATTTATAAAATTTAAACCTTAGTTTTTTTCATACTGAATTATTCAAAACAATCATATAAAACTTGGTGAATTGACGGTCGGATATTGAGTTTGTAAATTTTAGGATTGCTTCGTGTGGGGTAAACTCTGTTTGATAAAAATATAAATATCATATTGTTTTCGGGGTCTGCCCATACAAAAGTTCCGGTATATCCTGAATGTCCGAAACTTTCCTGACTTGCCGAAACAGCACAAGAACCGTTTTTTCTGTTTTCAAGCAAAGGTTTATCGAAACAGAGAGCCCTTCTGTTATTATTTTCGGGATATTGAATTTTTATAAATTCTTTTACAGTTTTTTCTTTTATAAGTTGCTTGTTATTATAATTGCCGTAGTTTAAGTACATTTGCATAATTTTCGCCAAATCGTAAGCCGTTCCGAACAAGCCTGCATTTCCGGAAACTCCTCCCATTACAGCTGCACCTTCATCGTGAACATAACCTTGTAATTGTGTTTTTCTGAAAAATTTATCGTTTTCGGTCGGCACAATTCTTTCTTTCGAGAATTTTTCTAACGGATTATATCCTAATGTTAGGGCATCTATCGGAGAATAAAAATTATCTTTTAAGTATTTTTGATAATCCTGTTTTGAAATTTTACTGATAAGTTCCGGAAATAAATAAAAAATCAGACCTGAATATTTATATTTTTTCTCTTTCAGACGAGATTTTTTTATGGTTTTATATATTTTCTTCTGAAATTTTTTTCTTATAAATAAAGAATCTGAAATTCTATAGCTGTAACATTTTGAATATTTCGTACTTATATATTTATGCTTAAATTTTTTATTTTTATCGAGAGTTAGCTTCCAAAAGGGTATCCACGGATAAAATCCGGCTTGATGTGCCAAAATTTCACGTAAAGTTATGTCTTTTTTGTCTGTTCTTTTAAAAGGTTTCCAATAAGAAGAAAATTTTGCGTCTAAATCAATTTTTCCTTCATCGCACAGTTTCATTATTGCCGGTAAAGGTCCGGTTATTTTTGTAACCGAAGCTAAATCGAATATATCATCGCTTTTTAATACGTTGATACTGTCGTATGTGTGGTATCCGTATGATTTATCAAAAAATATTTGTCCGTTTTTTGCGGCAAGTACCCTGCAACAAGGAAATGCTTTTTGTAAAATTCCAAAATCGGCAATAGAATCTATTTTGGAATAAAGAAAGGCGGAATCAATTTTTAATTTTTTATAATCAACTGTTTTTAAGTCGATTATTTTTACCGATTTTTGAGCTTTAAGATTTCCGTAGAGAAAAAATACAAGTATGAAAATAAGTATATTTTTATACATACAAGAGTTTGATTTTTTAATACATAAGTCCGGTATAAAGAGACCCTTAGGGTTTGATTTAACAAAATTTAATAAATCTAAATAATTGATTTACAGTCTTTTAAATCAAACCCTAAGGGTCTGATTTAACAAAAATCAACAACTCTAAACATATAGCTTACAGTCTTTTACTTAAAACCCGAAGGATATGATTGCGAGAAAATATACTTTTTATACCAAACTCAATTAACTTTGATAAAGTTGAAATTCACAGCACCTTACTCTGTAATTTCGAGTTTCTTTTTAACAAGCGGAGTAATATCAATAAATTGTTCTTTGGAAAAATACAACATTTGAGTTACATCTTTTATTTCAGTAAATTTTCCCTCTTTACCGACCTCTTCAATAGCTTTATTTACCTTGTCGATAATCGGCTGCAGAAGTTGTGCTTGTTTTTGTTGCAAAGAAGTTGAAGCTGTTTTTTCAAACTCTTGCATTCTTTGCATTAACGCTTGAATTTCGGTTTCTTTTTCTGTTTTTATCAAAGAAGACCATTTTTCAGTACTTTCTTTCGCAAGTTGGTCGTTTTCAACGTAGGATTGATAAAGTTTTTGATATTCGGCTTGCATTGTGGCGATATGCTTTTCTGCATCTTTTGTTTCTTTTTCCAATGTAGCCTTTGCCGTTGCCGTTTCGGGCAATTCCTGCATTAATTTTTCGCTGTCAATGTATCCGAATTTAACATTTTGTGCCTGAGTGTTTGCAAAAAAGAATATCAAGATTGCAAAGATTGATAATTTACGTGTCATTTTTCTAAAAATTATTAATTATTAAAATTTTAATTGTTAAATTATAATTTGTTCATTGTAATTTGTCTTAGTATCCCATTTTTTTAAGAACATCATCACTGACATCATATTTCGGGTCGGAATATATTATTTGCATTCCACTTGATTTATCAAAAATTATTCCGAAACCTCCTTCGGTTGCAATTTCTTTTATTGCATTGTAAATTTCGTCTTGTATCGGTTTTATAAGTTCTTCTTGCTTGCTTTTTAACTCTCCGTCTTCACCGAAATATTTATCTTTAAGCTCTCCTGCTTTTTTTTCGAGTTCTATTATTTCGTTTTCTCTTTGAGTTTTCATTTCAGAAGAAAGCAAAGGTGCTTCTGCTTGATATTCTTTATATTTTTTGTCGAGTTCTTTATATTTTTGTTCTATTTCTTTTTGCCATTCTTTCGATGCGTCATCTAATTTTATTTTAGCATTTTCATAGTTCGGAATTTTACTTAATATGTATTCAGAATCTACATAAGCATATTTTTGTGCATTTGCAGATACAAAAA
>JAOZMN010000384.1 GCA_029934265.1 Bacteroidales bacterium | reverse complement strand
AAACACATATCATGCTATTAGTTAGTGTGTTATATTAAATAACAAGTCTAATATTATAAGTCAAAAAAACAACTATATATAGAAAAAAAAAAAAAAAACAATTACAACATAATGTTGTAATTGTCCGTAAATATTCGTCTGAAATATTATTGTAAAATTTTATATCTTACCAACCAGAATTTCCATCAGCCGCTACATCTTTCTTAGAAATAAATGTTGGCATCCTCACCCCACTCAAATCACCTTCCATCATAAGTGTCCTCGTCTTCACCATTAACTTGTCAAACTCCCCATCAACATGTGCATCAGGATAATTCGTAATCCCATAATAATTATTTACAACTACGACTTTATCTTCATGTGAATAATCAACTCCATTTAAAATTGCAACATAAGTATTTACCAACGAAGCAGTTTTGTCATCATCGCTAACTTCCTGTCCTGCAAGCAACTTATCACCAACAATCCCCATAGCATTCGCCCTAGTCATCTTCACTCCGTACACATAATTTTTAGCAAATGTTGGGTTCTTTTTTAGATTGGCAAGGGAGTTTGGGTCGGAGTTCTCTGATACTTGAGAGAAGCCATTAATCGAAAATAAAAAAAATATTAATAACGTAAATATTTTTGTGTTTTTCATTTTATAAAATTTAATACAAATACCTATGTTCTTATCCTGTATATTTTTTATAAACAAAAATTGTCGTTCTTATTTTTGCATCTTATTATTGCTTATTCATACATCACTTTACTTTCGGAATTTATTTGGTATCCCTACCTAAACTTACGCCAAAAACTCGGTAAATGTTCGCCAATACAAAAGCGGTACAATTTTTCTTAATCAGCCGAATCCGTTGAATGCGAATAAACACTAACAATCCGGCATATTATATTCTCATATACAAAAAACACAAATAATTGTTGTTGCCTTATATAAAGCAACATTAATTTACTACGAAAACAAAGATAATACTTTTTTCAGGTTTTCCAAAAAAAATTTATCTTTGTACATTAAAAAGATAAATCAATTTTTCTTGTACTAATATTAGGAGTATAGTGTAAGGGTTAGCACAATAGCTTTCGGGGCTATATTGGGGCTTCCAACCCCTCAGTATCGGTTCGAGTCCGATTACTCCTGCATTTATGCGACAGTAGTGTAACGGTAGCACACGAGATTTCAAGTCTTGATTGAAGGTATCCAATCTTCGGTGCCGGTTCGAGTCCGGTCTGTCGCTCTTTTTTATTAAATTTTCATGCAAAAAAGAAACGAGTTAAAAAAACTTGCAGGATTGTTTGAGCTATCCGATAAATACGGCGAATTGCAGAAAGCTCTTACACATAAATCATTCTATTCTCAAAAACATGAACATAAAAGCAACTCACGTTATGTTTTTTCGGGAATGTATGTATTTAAAGGGAATACGGCTGCGATTCTGCATAAATACATAATAGCTACCGGAACTCAATTACAACATTTTTTAGGCAATCTATTCAAAAATAAATACTTAGAAGAAATATTTGATAAGTATTGTTTGAATAAAATTATAAGATGCGGTGAAACATTTGATTATACGAGCTATAAACATATTTTTGTTTACGGATTTTTAGGTTTTATTGCAGAGTATTCTAATAATGAAGTGCTTAATAATTTTATTCTTTCTAATTTTCTGATAGGGAAAGAGCATCTTATTCTTAACAATCCGAAAGCCGGAAGTATTACTGTACAATGCAATTATTTTTCTCAAATTTTATATTCTACAAATATCGTTGTAGAATCTGTGCCTACAACCGATACAATGAATAAATTTATTGTAAAAACAGGAAGCAATATTATTGCTCAAGCGGAAAGCAAGAGTTTTCGTTATGCACGTAAAAAAGCATTAAAAATGGCTTTAAATTTTATGAGTGAAATTGTAAGCAAGAAGTATACACAAACTGAAGAGTACAAAATAAAAAAAAATAAAAAAAATTTATTGAAGCTTGCTGAAGAAACACGAAATAAAAATATTAAAGAACAAAAACACAGAGAAAAAGTAGAAAAAAAGAAGGCTGAAAATATCATAAAAAGAGAAAGTCAAAAAAAAGAGGCTCAGTTAAAAGATATAAAAAGACGTGAGGCTAACAAAAAGGCTAAAATCAGAAAACAAGAAATAAAAGAATTTGAAGAAAAACGAAAACGTAAAATTGAAAATATGAGTGTCGCTAAAAAACGCCATTTACAAGATAAACAAAAATGATTTTATATTTATAATAAACATTTCTGCAAAATCTGTATTTCATCTATATTCTTAAAATCTTTAACGTTAAAAGTTGCTATTTCTTGTATCTGGTTGGAAATTGCTATTGCTACAATTTCAATATCAAACACTCTGTTTCCGTGCGGGTTGTATTTTCTGCACAAATCGGTAAACTGCTTTGTGCTTAATTCATCGGGAAACAAAATAGTTGAGTTGTTAATTATATTGCTTTGTAAGAAGTCTATAATTTCACCTATCGGTTCGTTCAGTTTTGTCAGTACTGCAATAAATTCGCTAATTTGTTTCGGACTTATATACAAACTAATATCAGGATTTTGAATTATCGAAACTGATTTTGAATGAAAAATACTGTCGGCATCGTATGCGTAAATCCAGATATTGCTGTCAATTAGTATGTTGTTCATTGTTTGGCTGTTTAAAATCAGTATTAATCTTCATAAGCATAGTCTCTAATATTCACATTATCAAGTCGTCCGGACAAATGCGTTTTACCAATATTTGTCCAGCTTTTTTCTGTTTTCTTACTTTCTGTTTTTTCAAAATCAATTTTAATATCAAAAAGTTTCAACAAAGGACTTTCTTGCTTTTTATCTTCTTTTAAAGCAGATAATAAATAATAATATCCTATTTGTTGTTTCTGCTCCTGAGTAAAATATTTTGCTTGGGTTATTGTTTCTTGTACTGTCATCAGTTCCATTTCTTAAAATTGTTGGTAAACATAATACAAATATACAACTTTTATTTGATAATCCTTTTTTTAGGTTGTTTTTTTGCCTTGCCTATATCATATTACTTAAAACCCTAAGGGTCTAATTGCCGGAAATTACCCTTTTTATACCGCTTTAATTTTTTTATCCCGATTAAACAATAAGTGGTTCACTTTAAGT
>JAOZMN010000383.1 GCA_029934265.1 Bacteroidales bacterium | reverse complement strand
CATAGTATTTTTTCAGACAATAACAGAAAAGATAAGATAAAAATATCCGCAATAATAAAAGAACGAAACGAACTTCCTGAATGGTTACATTTCGATGAAAAAGAAATGACTTTTTCGGGAATTTCAAAAATATCGGGAGAATACACAGTAACATTACGGGGAACTGACTATTTTGGAGCAAGTGCCGATTGTAATTTTAAATTAAAAGTCGTTGAAAAAAATACAGAACCCGAAAATAAAGTTTCCGGTATTTCCGATAAAAGTTCAAACGAAAATTTTGAAATATATCCTAATCCTACAACCGGAAATTTCACTATATCGCAAAATTCCGAAAGTAAAATAGAAAAAATAGAAATAATTAATACGGCAGGAATTATAATTACCGAAAAATATCCGCAAGCGAACAAAACAATAATAAACATAAACGCACAAGACGGAATTTATATCGTAAAAATAATAAGTAAAGAAAAAACAAGTATTAAAAAATTGGTTTTGAAAAGACGATAAAATTAAATTATCTTTGCAAACAATTTTAATCGAAAATAACTTAAAAAACATAAATGACTGATACCAAAGAACTTTTAAAGATAATAGTAAAAGGAATAGAGGAAAAAAAAGGTGACGACATAAAAATCTTAAATTTAAAGAATACAAATGGTGCAATTTGCGAGTACTTTGTAATTTGCAACGGAGGAACGAATATACAAGTTGAAGCAATCGCTGACTCGATACTATATACAGTTAAAAAAGAAACCGGCGAAAATGTAAGCTCTAAACAAGGATACGAAAATGCACAATGGGTACTTTTGGATTATTTTAATATCGTGGTGCATATATTTCAAACCGAATACAGAGAATTTTACAACTTGGAAGGACTCTGGGCTGATGCCGAAATTGAAGGATAAATATGTTCCTGCTAACTATTACGATTTTGTCATAATACATAAAAATCAACAAAATTTATAATTTCATCAATTACAGTATAATACATGGCTGAAAAAAATATAAACGAGCAAGAAAAACTTAATAAAGAAAAAGAACTTGAACGTAAAAGAAAAGAGCAAAAACAACTGCTTGAAAAGAAAAAAAAAGAACTTCGACAGAAAAAAGGCGATTTTAAATTCGGGAAAAATAATAACACCATTTGGATTTTTGTAGGAGTTGCCGTACTTTTTATAGGATTGCAATTTTTTTCTGCAAGTGATACTGCAAAAAAAACAAGCGAAAGCCGATTTGTAGAAAAAATGTATGCAAATGGTGATGTTGAAAAAATTGCAGTAATTAACCATTCCAAAGTCGAAATATTTTTAAAACCGGAAAGTCTCGGTAAGGAAGAATATGCAGAAGTAGAACCACAAAACAGAAACGCCTTAAATGCAAGCGACCCGCATTATTACTTCACAATAGGTTCGGTTGAAAATTTTGAAAAACGATTTATAGAATTACAAAAAAAATCACCCTCCAAAAAACATATTAGTGTCAGTTACGACAGTAGAACTGATATGTCGAGAGAAATTTGGAGCTGGATATTTCCATTAGGAATAATAATTGTAGTTTGGATATTTATATTTAAAAGAATGGAAGGCGGAGGAGGTGCCGGAGGCGGAATATTCAGTATCGGAAAATCGAAAGCAAAATTATTTGAGCAACAAAATAAAAATGTAGTTACTACTTTTGAAAACGTAGCAGGACTGGAAGAAGCTAAAATCGAAGTTGCCGAAATTGTCGATTTTCTTAAAAATTCAGAAAAATACACAAAACTCGGAGGTAAAATTCCCAAAGGAGCATTATTAATAGGACCTCCGGGGACAGGTAAAACATTACTTGCAAAAGCCGTAGCCGGAGAGGCCGAAGTACCGTTTTTTTCACTTTCGGGTTCTGATTTTGTTGAAATGTTTGTCGGAGTAGGAGCTTCAAGAGTGCGAGACCTTTTTGCACAAGCCAAACAAAAAGCACCGTGTATAATTTTTATTGATGAAATTGATGCAATAGGACGTGCAAGAGGCAGGGGAGCCGGTATGAACTCAAATGATGAAAGAGAAAACACGCTTAATCAGTTGCTTACCGAAATGGACGGCTTTGAAACAAATGCCGGGGTTATACTTCTTGCAGCCACAAACCGTGCCGATGTCCTCGACCCGGCACTTGTAAGAGCAGGACGTTTTGACAGACAAATTCATGTAGAACTTCCCGATTTGTACGAAAGAGAACTTATTTTTGAAGTGCATCTAAAACCAATAATCGTAAATGAAGAAATTGATATTCAGTATCTTGCAAAACAAACACCCGGATTTTCCGGAGCAGATATTGCAAACGTATGTAACGAATCGGCACTTATAGCTGCACGAAAAGGAAACGAAAAAGTAACAAAACAAGATTTTCTCGATGCAGTGGACAGAATTGTCGGTGGACTTGAAAAGAAAAACAAACTTATAACCAAATCCGAAAAGAAAACCATAGCATACCACGAATCAGGACACGCAACTACAAGTTGGTTGCTCGAACACGCACACCCGCTCATTAAAGTAACAATTGTTCCGAGAGGCATGGCACTCGGTGCAGCATGGTATCAACCGCACGAAAGACACATAACAACAGAAGAACAAATGCTCGATGAAATGTGTTCAACACTCGGAGGTAGAGCCGCAGAAGAAATTATTTTCGGAAAAATTTCAACAGGTGCACTTAACGACCTCGAAAAAGTTACAAAACAAGCATATTCGATGATGGCATATTACGGAATGAGCAAAAAAGTAGGAAATATCAGTTTTTACGACTCCTCCGGACGAAATGAATATTCTTTTAAACAGCCATACAGCGAAAAAACAGCCGTAATTATTGACGAGGAAGTAAAAGAAATTGTAGATATTCAATATGAAAGAGCTAAAAAAATATTACTCGAAAATAAAGATTTGCTGTCAGAACTTGCTCAAAAATTATTAGAAACAGAAGTTATTTTTGCAGATGATTTAGAAAAAATATTCGGAAAACGTTCATACAACGATGAATATGAAGCTGAAAGAGCAAAATATCAAGAAAAAATGAGAGCAAGAATGCTTAAACAAAGAGAAGAAGAAAAATTAAGAAAAGAAAAAGAAAAAAAAGATAAAGAAGCTGAAGGAAAATAAGGTCTCATATCAGAAAAAAAC
>JAOZMN010000382.1 GCA_029934265.1 Bacteroidales bacterium | reverse complement strand
TTTTCTAATGTGTACGAAAATTTTATCCTAATTGTTTCAAAAGATTTAGTTTTTTTAGAAAGTTTATTTAAAATTTCAGTCGCTTTAGGGTCTTTCGACAGTACTTCTTGTGAATAAATCCCTGAAAACAAGAATACTGCAATAAATAAAATCAAAATTTTTTTCATTAAATAATTTTTTTCATTAATAATTTTGTGTATAATATAAACGTAAATTATCGGTTATCCGGTATGTTCTTTATTGAAATTTCAATAAAAAGTTTGTTTTTTATAGGCTGTTTAATAATTGTTCCAAAGAATATTCATCTTGATAGTAAACATCTCTTGCTTTACTGCCTTTTGAAGGACCTACAATTCCGACTGCTTCCAACTGATCAACTATGCGACCGGCTCTATTGTAACCGATGGCTAATTTTCTTTGAATCAATGATGTAGAGCCTTGCTGAAGACCAACTATCATTCTTGCCGCTTCTTCAAAAAGCTCATCTTTTTTACCTACATCTAAGTCGCCGGTGCTTTCCTCCCCGGTTTCCGGTTCAGGAAGTAAAAACGGCATTGGGTAGCCTTGTTGTTTTTCGATATATTCTGTAATTTCGTCCAATTCCGGTGTATCGACAAAAGCACATTGAAGACGAATTATATCACTTCCTTTTGTAATAAGCATATCACCTCGACCTATCAGTTGATTTGCTCCGGGACTGTCCAAAATTGTACGTGAGTCAATCATAGAGGCAACTTTAAATGCCATTCGAGTCGGAAAATTTGCTTTTATCACACCTGTAATAATGTTTGTGGAGGGACGTTGTGTCGCTACGATAAGGTGTATTCCGACGGCTCTGGCAAGTTGTGCGATTCGGGCTATCGGTAGTTCAATTTCTTTGCCGGAAGTCATTATCAAATCGGCAAATTCATCTATTACCAATATTATGTAAGGTAAGTATTTATGTCCGTTATTCGGATTTAATTTTCGTGAAATAAATTTTTTATTATATTCTATTATATTTCGGACTTTTGCATTTTTTAAAAGCATATAGCGAGCATCCATTTCGACATTCAGTGAACTTACGGTTTTTATAACTTCTTGATTATCTGTAACAATAGCTTCTACTGCATCAGGAAGTGCAGCAAGGAAATGTTTTTCGATTCTTTCATAAAGTGTAAGTTCTACTTTTTTGGGATCAACGAGTACAAATTTAACCTGTGAAGGGTGCTTTTTATAAAGTAAAGATGCTAATACAACATTCAAACCTACTGATTTACCTTGTCCGGTAGCTCCTGCGACCAATAAGTGAGGCATTTTTGCCAAATCGACTACATAAGTTTCGTTTGATATGGTTTTCCCCATAGCAATTGGAAGCTCAAATTTTGTTTTTTGAAATGCCGCCGACGATATAACCGAACGCATCGAGACTATTTTGGGTTTTAAATTCGGCACTTCGATTCCGATAGTTCCTCTGCCCGGCATAGGAGCAATTATTCTTATTCCAAGTGCGGCAAGGCTTAAAGCGATGTCATCTTCCAAGTTTTTAATTTTTGAAATACGGACTCCCGGAGCCGGAATTATTTCATATAAAGTGATTGTAGGACCGATTGTTGCTTTAATTTTTGTTATCTCTATTTTGTAATTTTTTAGAGTTTCTACAATTTTATTTTTATTTGAAATAAGTTCCGCATTTGTAACTTCGGCATCATCTGATTTATGGTCTTCCAAAAGCTCTATCGGTGGACGTTTATATGTAGATAAGTCTAATGTAGGATCGTAGTCTTCAAGTGATTCATTACTAATATTATCTGTTAGAATATCATTATTTTTTTCAACATTAAGAGCCAGCCGTCCGTTTAATTTATCGTCGAGCACTTCGGCATTTTCAACTGCATTTTTTATTTCTGAATCTGTCTCTTCCTCTTCGGTATTTGTGTTTTTTATTTCAAAACCGAGTTCGTTGTTCGGATTTTTTTCTTCGCCATTGTCATTCAGTACGAAATTTCTTCGATTTACGGTTTCTAAAGGTTCGTTTGTGTCTAAATCAATAACTACACGTTTAGATATGTTTTTATTATCCGGTTCGATATTTTCAACTTCACTATTTTCTGACATTTTTTTTTCATTTTGATTTAAAGGGGCTGAAATATTTACATTTTTAATAGTTTCAGGAAGATTTTTGAATATTCCGGATAGTTTAAGCAGAAAACCGTCGATTGTAAAAAACAAAAATGCAAAAAGAATAATTAAAAGAAGCAATACAGTACCTATTCCACCCATAAATGATGAAAGCCAATTACTTATTTTGTACCCCGCATCACCTCCGAGAATGGGAAGGCTTTTTCCTATAAAGAAAGACAAAGTTACTGATGTCCAGATAATTCCGAATGCAATAAATTTAGAACTTTTTTTAATGGACATCGGTTTTATTTTTATAAGGGACAGCCCGAATAAACCGAGAACAAATAAAAAAGCAAAGGAAGCTATTCCGAAAAGTTTGTATATAAAAAAATGTGCTATGCGAGCCCCTATTTTACCGGTCGAATTTTCGACAACGATGTCAGGGTCGGCAATATATTTTAAAAAGGGAATACTGAACTGACTTTGGTCTGTTCCCCAATTATACAAATACGATACAAAAGCCAGAAGCAAATATATACTGAAAAGACTTATAAAAATACCGGAAAAAAAACGATAACGTTCATCGTTGTAAACATTATCAAGTCGTTCTTTAAGGGGTATTTTATTATTCTTTTTTGATGTTCTGTTACCAACTTTCCTTTTTTTTGTGTTGGTTTTTTTGCGAGTTGCCAAAATGAATAATGTTAAGTAAACTTGATATATTGAATTTGCAAATTTATAAAAAAAAATGAAATAACCTTATTATATTCATGAAACTTAACATCTATTTTATTAACATCTTATTTTATTGTTGATAATTAATGTTTGAAATTTATACTAAAGTAAAAAAACTCTCTTTCAAAAAAAAAAATAAAAGAGAGTTTTAATCAATCAAGTGTTTTCAAAAAAACTACTCCACAAACACTTTTTGCTCATAAATTCCCCCGTCTGTAATAACTTTAACAATATAATTTCCTGATGCAAATCTTCTCATCGGGATAGTTGTATTGTCGCTTGTCAAAAGTTTGGAGACAATTTTTCTGCCGAGAA
>JAOZMN010000381.1 GCA_029934265.1 Bacteroidales bacterium | reverse complement strand
TCGGAGAACTCAAAAAACGTGTGGACAGCGGTGAAATGAAAGTCGCATTCGCACTTTATCCGGTTTCAATGAAACAACTTATGAACATCGCCGACAATAACATGATTATGCCCCCGAAAGTAACTTGGTTCGAGCCAAAACTCCGAAGCGGTGTAATTGTACACAGCATTAACGACTAAGCAATGAACAAATTACAATGAATTTACAAGGAACAGAGTTATTGTGAATTGCTCATTATAAATTGTGAGTTCGGTATAAAAAGACCCTTATGGCTTGATTTAACAAAATCTAACAACTATAAATATCTGATTTACAGTTTGTTACTCAAAATCATAAGGGTCTGATTTTGAAAAAATATACTTTTTAGACTGAACTCAATTGTTAATTGTAAAAGATTTTAATAATGAAGAATAAAGTAATAATATCCACACGACCGGTTTCAAAAGCCGACAAATTAGAGAATTAGGAGTAATTTATTATTCGTTTCCGATGATAGAAATTGTCGAAAACGAATTTTCGGAAAATGAAACGGAAACAATTAAAAATACATCAGATTTTGATTGGATTGTTTTTACAAGCAAAAATGGAGTTTCCTATTTTCTGAAAGCATTAGAAAAATATAATATAACACCCGATTTCAGTAATACAAAATTTGCAGTAATAGGAAAAGCAACAGCAAAAATACTGCAAATAAAAGGTTATAATGTATCTTACGTCAATACCGGCAGTACTTCCAAACGTTTTGCTTCCGACCTTAGAAATATTATCAAAAAAGGACAATCAGTACTTTTTCCGCTCGGAAATCTTGCAAGCAATTTACTTTGCGATGCCGTTTCTATTTTCGCAGAAGTAAGCAGAATAGATGTATATAAAACAACCGCTCCCCAAAAAATAAACGAAAATATCAAAAATATTATTATTGAAAACAAATATGATTTAATAATATTTACAAGCCCTTCCGGTTTCAATAATTTTCTGGAAAAAATACAGGAAATTACACCGGAAAATTTAAAAATTGCCTGCATAGGCGAAACCACAAAAAAAGCTATCGAAGAAAAAGAAATTAGTCCGAAAATAACAGCAATTAAAGCGAATGCAGACGGACTGACAATTTCTATTTCAGAATATTTTAAAACAATAAATAGTTCGGTCTAAAAAAGCCCACTAAAAATTTAATTAATATGACATTTCCTGTAACAAGATTACGAAGATTAAGATACAACGGTATCATCAGAGATATGGTAAGCGAAACGCAACTGTCTCGAAATGATTTGATTATGCCACTTTTCGCAATATACGGCAAAAACGTAAAAAATCCGATAAAATCCATGCCCGGAAATTATCAGCTTTCCATTGATTTACTCGTGGAAGAGTGTAAAAAAGTAGTCGATGCCGGAGTAAAATCGGTACTTCTTTTCGGAATACCCGAAAAAAAAGATGAGAGCGGACTTATAGCTTGTTCTACCGACAGCATAGTGCAAAGAGCAATAACGGCAATCAAAAAAGAAATAAAAGATATAAACATAATTGCCGATGTCTGCAACTGCGAATACACAACTCACGGACATTGCGGAACAATTATCGACAACGATGTTCATAACGATTTGACTGTTGAAACACTTGCCAAACAATCGCTCACGTTTGCACAAGTAGGCGCCGACATAATTGCTCCAAGCGACATGATGGATGGCAGAGTAGGTGCAATCCGTTCAATTCTTGATGAAAATAAATTTGAGAAAATTCCGATAATGTCCTATTCGGCAAAATACGCTTCCGGCTTTTACGGACCGTTCAGAGAGGCTGCCGAAAGTGCCCCAAAATTCGGAAACAGAAATACTTACCAGATGAATCCGTCAAACAGCGATGAAGCAATGCGAGAAATCGAACTCGATATTGCCGAAGGTGCCGACATCGTAATGGTCAAACCCGCATTAAGCTATCTTGATGTTATTTACAGAGCAAAACACGAATTTAACATACCCGTTGCCGCCTATAATGTCAGCGGAGAATTTTCGATGGTAAAAGCCACAGCCCAAAAAGACTGGATTGACGGTGCAAGAGTGATGATGGAAATCCTGACTTCCATTAAAAGAGCAGGTTCCGATATTATAATAACGTATCACGCAGTCGAAGCCGCTAATTTATTGAATAAATAAAGTCGGCGACATTTTTACTTACACACTTGTGTAAACTTTTATTTGAATACTTAAAGAAACTGAAGAAGTATCTTTATACCGAATAGTGCCACAGTCTTTCAGGCTGTGGCTTTTTAGACAATCTAAAATAAATTATGATAAAAAAAATAGACCTTTCAATAATAACAGATATAAAAAAAATACTGTCCGAACAACCAAAAACAGTAATTATAGGACATCACAATCCGGACGGCGATGCAATGGGAGCAGGTTTAGGTTTGTACAATTTTTTATCGGATAAAATTTCCGATTTGCAAATTGTAATGCCTTCCGCTCATGCCGAAAACATGAATTGGTTACCGAATATCGAAAAAGTCAAAATATTTGATAAACAAAAAGACGAAGTTAAAGAAATTTTCAAAACTTATGATGTTATTTTTTGTGTAGATTTCAATACTCCTTCAAGAATCGGCGACAAGATGAAATCGGTACTTGAAAAGTCTAAAGCCATAAAAATCCTGTTAGACCACCACCCGCAACCCGATAAATTTGCAAATTATATTATTTCAGACACCTCTGTAAGTTCCGCATCCGAAGTGGTTTACGAATTTATCGAGCAAGTTTTCGATAAGCCGGTTTTAAATATTGATACAGCAACTTGTTTATTTACAGGAATAATGACCGACACATTATGTTTTAGTGTAAATTCATCGAAAAAACGCACCTTTGAAATTACCGGAGAACTTCTTTCATACGACATAAATAAAGATAAAATTTACAACAGTGTTTATAATAATTATTCCGAAGACAGAATGAAACTTTTCGGTTATGTTCTGGATAAAAAAATGGAAATAATACCCGGTACTTATTTATCATATTTTTCTTTAAGTATTGAAGAACAAAAAAAATACAATTTCAAACACGGCGACTCCGACGGCTTCGTAAATGCACCGCTTTCCATAAAAGGAATATTTGTATCCGTTTTCTTTAAATTTATTTGACCTTGTTATTAAATTTTTCTC
>JAOZMN010000380.1 GCA_029934265.1 Bacteroidales bacterium | reverse complement strand
TCTTAATTTTGCAAGTCGTGAACCTTCATCAATTTCTGTTTTCGTCAATTTCAAGAAAAATCCTATAATTGCGGCAGTCAGAAATAAAATTACAACCTCTCCCAAAGTATCCAAACCACGATAGGTTACAACTACCGCTGTTACGATGTTTGCCGCTCCTGTTTTTTCGGCATTTTGAGCATAAAATGCTCCTGTTTTCGATAATTCGGTATTTCCGTCAAATGAAAAGAATAAAGTAACGAAAATCATCGAAAAAGCTACCAGTATGATTAATATTAAGCCGTTTTTAAGCATTATTTTGTCTTATTTTATTTATTACGTAGAAAAATATTATTGTAGATAAACCACTGCCGATAGCAGCTTCTGTCATAGCAACGTCCGGAGCTGCCAGTAAAAGATATACAACGGACGCAAATAAGCCTACCGCTCCGGCAGAAATCACTGCAACAACTAAACTTTTAGAGTAAATTGCAGTTATCGCCATTATTAATATTGTAACCGATAAAAAAATTGCTATAATAGTATATATCATGATTTATGATTGTTGATTTATGATTATTTATTAACTAATCTTCCTCTTTTAATTTATCCCCTTTCTTGACAGTAATAGCCGGCTTTTGAGCCATTTTATCGACAACAGTTTTGCTTGTCAAAGGAATACCGATATAATGTGCAGCTCTTGCAAGTACGTGAGACGATACAGGATTTGTTACGAGAACAAAAATTATCAATACTATAATTTTACCTGCCCAATCCAAATGAATTAGACCTATTCCGAGAAGAGTAAGCATTGTTCCGAGTGTTGTAGCTTTCGTTCCTGTTTGTATTCTGTTAAATACGTCGGGCATTCTTATCAGCCCAAGCGAACCAAGAAACAAAAATATTGTTCCTATAAGCGTAACTACGGCACCTATTATTTCTATATATTCCATTTTTTGATTTTTGATTGACGATTGATAAATTAAAATTTTTCATTAAAGACTTAATAATCATAAATCTTTAATCGAAAATCTTAAAGTCCTTTTTCAAAATATTTCGCAATTACTATTACGGAAATAAAACTGAGCAAACCGTAAACTATCGAAATATCTAAATAGATTACCCTGTCGGTAAAATGAGAAATTATTCCGATTAGTGCTATTGAAGTAACAGTCATAATATCAAAAGCTATTACTCTGTCCACCACCGATTTTCCTATTAAAAATCGAATTATTGTCAGGATAAGAGCAAGTGCAACAAATCCTAAAGCTGTGTATAATATAATATTAACCATAAATTACTTTTAAATATTTTTCAAATTTTGCTACAATTTCTTTTGTTGCATTTTCTTTATCTGCATCGGTTACATTTATCCAGTGAACAAAAATTTTATCGTCTTTTATGTCCATTGACAATGTTCCCGGTGTAAGCGTTATTGAATTTGCAAGAACCAATCTGCCTATTTTTGTTTTTAATTGAGTTTCAACTTCTACAATACCCGGATTAATCGGTAAAGACGGGGCTATAACTCTTCTTGCTACGTCTAAATTAGATTTTATTAATTCTCCCATAAATACAAAGAAATATAAAAAGAAATATATAATTCCTTTCGGAGAAACATTTACTTTCGAGAAAATTTCACATTTAGAACAGACTGCAAAAGAAACGAATAAGGACACTACAAGTCCAACTCCTACTATTTGTATATCAAATTTATTGTTCAGCAACATCCAAGTTACAAACAATAAAATAAATGATAATATAATATTTTTAAATTTCATTTTTCTTACTTTAATAAAAGCTGTGAATTATTTTTTACGGTGCAAAACTATTTACATATTTAGATATATATTATGCTCACAAACATAAATTAACGTGAGCTCGATCACATTTCAAAACAATGATATTAATTTATCAATATTTTGATTTGATAACTACATGAATATTAGTCAAATAAAAAATACAATTCTATTCTTGAAACGAAACATATCACACCAAACAGTGTTCCTTATCACAACTCGCCGAGTCATTTTTATTCTTTCATATATAAGGTGTGCTTTATTATACATAACAATATTCAACATTATTTTCAATCAATATTCTATTTGCTATATATCTACGATATTATTATCTTTGTAATGTTATTATCGAATAATTTATTTAAACTTTTAAAATATTCATTATGGAAAATTCAAATTTACAAGGTTTCACATGCTACAATTTTAAGAAAGATGTTGCCCGTTCCCCACTCGGAGTCGAACATAAATGCCTTATATTGGAATCAGATCCTACGCCTGACTACTATGCAAAGGCACATTTTCCTCCTAATAAAAGAAGTAAAAATTTACATCTTTTTTTACCGATAAAAAAAAGTATAAATTGTTTTCAAGACGTAGTTTTAAGAAGTATTTATTCTTTAAATTCTGATAAAAATATTAAATTACCTGTAACTGCAGGACAAATTATTTTTAAAAATGAGAACAGGCAATGTATCAGAGTTGCAAGTTCCGGTGTTGAACATTTGCCTATGATTATTGAAAACTTATCGGCTTTGGGAATAACATTTATGAAAGATACGAAAATAGAAATGTATCAAAGTACTATTTATTACAAAAAATATACGAGTTTTACAGAACTTGAAGAAGGAGTTTATCAAGATAAAAATAATGAATTCAGATACTTTTTTGCAATATCCGACCATATTGATTTAGAAAAATTCTTGGAAGGAACAAAAATCATGAAAGATAATTGTAATTATCATATGTTTGACTCTTTTTTGTCGTATATTTTTATAGACAACAGGGTTCAGGACTTCATAGGTGTATATTCGGAACACTGTGCCAAAAACAGATTCGGAGAATTGAAACAACAAATAAAAAATATATTCGATAAAGACATTTCAAAATAAAAATTTATAAAAGCCTGAATATTTTTATGACGAATCCACAGAATTTGAATTTATTAATGAGTTTAGTCTAAAAAGACCCTTAGGGTTTAATTTAACAAATTTAAATATCTTATTTACAGACATTTACTTCAAACCGTAAAGGTATAATTGCTGGAAATTACCCTTTTTATACCGGAAATGTGTGTGATTGCAGTCATTTTTTTTCTTTCTTTTTACCAGTATTAATTTTTCAATTATCAGTATTAATTGAGGTTAAAAACTATATTTCAATTT
>JAOZMN010000379.1 GCA_029934265.1 Bacteroidales bacterium | reverse complement strand
TAACGGAAAACTGCTCTTGAACACCCTTTTTCAGGGTGTTTCAAAGCAAATGTTAGCAACCCCAACATCTACCCGTTAAGTTGTCAATATGTTGGGGTTGAATTTTTATCAGGTTATGAAAAAGGTCTTTGCATTTCAAAATACTGTTGGTTTCATATCAACGGGACTTAGTTTTTTTAATTCCTGTCCGGATTGTGTAAAAGTTAAAATACCATTTTTCTTTGCTTCTTCTTCTGCATGACTATCAACACTTAAACCTGCAACTGCCGCATACATTGTATAATTTGAATATTCCGGGAATAATTGCTTAAAAGCAGGTATCTGTTTTGTATAAAATTTTTCAACATCTTTTGATTTTAAACGATATTTCACTTCTATAAGCAATAAGCTTTTACTGTTTATAAGAACAATATCATATTCACCTTTCAATTCGCCTGATTTTCGATTTAAACTTCTATGGAGGTAATCATAATTTATATTATCAACTTTCATTTTTTTATCAAAACTATGATAAAAAAAATCTTCTGCTACTCTGCCGTTTCCTTTGCCTACTCCACTAATTTCTTGACTATTAGATTTGACTAATTGACTAATTGCTTTAATCTCCTTATCAGTATCCTTTCTCATTGCTTCTATTCGCTTATCGCTTTCTTTTCTTAATCTGTCTGTTTCTTGCTGTCGTCTGTTTGTTTCTGCAAACATTTTCCATATTACATCTGCTGATAATTTATCCTTGTTTTCCATAGTTTTTAATTTTAAAAGTACAATACAAAGATACAAAAAAAACCTTTCTGATAGCAATATATTTCCCGAAAGTTTTTAAATAATTTTTCAAGTTTTTTTGTTTGTTAAGTTTTGAAGATAGATTTTAATTTATTGAAAACACCGCCTTTTTTATTTATCTTGTTTAACTCTTTTTTTGTTAAAGTTGAACGAAGCCTATTTATTTCAGCTTGTTCAATTGAAAATTTTTCTTGGTACTCTTGTTGTCTTAACTCTCTTTCAGTCTTAATTTCTGTTTTTCGACTTTCGAACTTTTTTATGTTTTCTTCTTTTTTACATTGATAATACATGTTTTTTAATTGGTCATCATCTGGATTAAAACCACCAAAAAAGTTTGAAGAAGCATTAATAGCTTGTCGTAAATTTTTCTTTTCTTCTTTTAATAAGTCTTCATTCCACCATTCACGAAGTTCTACAAAACCTACCATTTTAACTCTGCGGATTTCAACAAGTTCCTCATCTTCTTGCTGAATTAATTCTCTCTCTTTTAGTTGTCTTTCTTTTTGATTTCTTTCAATTTCAAAAACTTTAGTGATATTTTCTGCTCTACTGCCGATTTCTTGTTCTTTTTGTAGAGTTTGATTTAATTTTCCCAAACGATTTTCTAAATACATTTCAAATTCATCAAGGTCTATTCCTAAATTTGTTGCTTTACGCAATAAAATTTCTCGTTCTTTATCGGTTAAAATGCCGTCTTCAAGAGCAGTATCAACCATTTTTATCATTATTTTATTCATGGCTTTTGATTATTAAGATTAAAAATTATTCACAATTACCCAATACTTATTATAAAATTAAAAAAAGATTATCTAACTAAAAATAAGGATTTTATATTTTTAGTTAGATACGATTGATTTGCTATGAATGAATTTTTAAAGACCAGATGCTGCACTCACAAGTTTCATTTGCAGTTTAGTAAATTTAGCCATTTGTGTTGGTGTTAATTCATCGCCTGCATTTGAGAGTTTATTCGAAAAACTCTGTGCTTTTTGCATTAACTGTGGATAACGGCTCATTGCTGTTGCATCACCGTCCATTGCTTTTTTGTAAAATACAATATATTCATCAATATACTCTTCGTAACTTTCCAAAATTTCATCCCAGTTTTCAGTGTTTTTTGTTTCCAGTTCTGTGTTATTAGTTGTATTACTATTATTGTTATCTGATGATTTATCTACATTAGCACTTTCTTTTAATTTGTAGCCAGATGAAACAAGTTCTCCATTTAACTGAAATGTTTTGATTTTTACTGTATCTTTCAGAGTTTTTTTGTAAGCCTTTTCGTATATACTGCCACTAAAATTAACAATAAACTCTCCTTTGCCCTCTAATAGCATGCCTTTTAGTTGGTCTTTTTCTAATTGGTCTGTCAGCTGAGGTAGTCCATTTATTGGCATTCCGCTTTTGTCAAGAATGTCCAACTTGATATCAGGTCTATCAATAAACACTGTTCTGTCGTCGTACTCTTCTATCATTTTATTTTTCGGAAATTTCTTTACAACTTTCATCTTTAATTTAAGGTAAAAATACATACTATGAAACGGTTCATTTGTAAAACCCGGATAATTTAAAGTGTATGTACCTTCTATTATTTCGAGATAAGCTCCCAGTGAACCTCCAATCTCCTGTTTATACGGTTTTACTGTAAATTCCATATCTGGTTCATTAATATATTCTGGTTTTGACGGAAAGATTCCATTGTACAGAAATGTAATAATAACTATCCCGATTGCTCCAATTATTACATACTTAATAATTTTTTTCTTCTTCATTTTCTTTAATTTTTAAAGTTTAACAATACTAAAATATTCTTGTGAAATTCTTACTCCCTTTGGCTCAATACATAGTTGTGCTAATAGGCTTCCATAATCTCTTTTTCCGGCTCATCTTACTTTTTTTTACTTTTGAAAATCTTTTTTTCATCTTATTAAATGATTTAGTTTGCTTTTCTATAGTTCCGAAAAAAAGCGGTTTATTATTAGAATTTGTAAAAATTAGGGCATAAAAAAAGCGTGGAACTGTATAACTCTTATCTGGCTACAAGGTATCTCCAAACACCATAGGAACAAATAAGAACAGCCCACGCCAAAAGGCGTGAGCATCCATCTTATTTCTTGTTCCTTTAAAAATTGGAGATTTTTGTAACCAAGAAAATAAGCTAAACGCTTTTTTATATTTTAAGAATTTTGATTTAAGTCATAGTTTTTGATTTTTAAGGGACTTTTAAATTGTAATTTTTTCAAGTCGGATTTATTACTTTTTACTGAAACGCAAAATTATAAAATTTATTGAATTATCCATCTTTTTTTTATGGCGACGAAATTACTATGGTTGCTAACGGTAAACTTCTTGGTTTTCTTTGGCGATTTTACAGTACTGAACTTATT